>NZ_JAGGPD010000080.1 GCF_018613995.1 Microbacterium sp. ISL-103
CGGGTGCTCGCTCCGCTGCTGCGCACAGTCGGGCACGCGGCATGACCCAGCTCTTCGCGCTGCACAGCGCCTACGGACTCGCCACCGTCGCCGCAGCTCTCGACGGAGACCTGCTCGGCGACCACGGCGAGCGGATCCTGGTGCCGTTCGTCTCGTCGCGGGTGCCCGAGACGACGGTCGGCATCGCGGTGGATCCTGCGCTCGCGAGCCTGCGAGGACGCTTCGACCGGGTCGAGGATCTCGATGCGCTGATCGGACCCCTGCATCCGAGTTCGTGGAAGCCGGATGCCGCCGATCTGCCGCTGCTGCGTCGCCTGCTGACCCGCGCGTGGGGGATCGACGTGTCAGACCTCGAACTGCTCCTGCAGAGCCCGCAGGTCGCGCCCGCCAGCACCCTGATGCAGCTCTTCCCGCACGCCCGCATCACGATCGTCGGCGACGGTCTGATGACCTACTCGCCGATGCGGATCGCGATGCCGCACACCGTGACCGCGCGGATCGGCCGGGTCGTGCACGCCGATGTGGTGCCGGGGGTGACCCCGCTGGTCGGCTCGCCCACCGCGACGCCGGTGCCCGTGCCGCCCGCGCTGTTCGGCGCCGTGCTCGTCGAGACGGCCGACGCTGTCGACGATGCCGTCGAGCTCGAGAGCGCACTCGGCGGGGAGCCCACCGTGCTCGTGCTCGGGCAGTATCTCGCAGCGCTCGGCCTCGTGACCGAGAGCGAGGAGGTGGCGATGCAGAAGCAGATGATCGATCGCGCCGCCCGCTTCGGCCCGACGCACATCGTCTTCAAGCCGCATCCCTCGGCCCCGCCTCGACTCGCAGATGCGCTGCGTGAGCGTGCGGCGGTGCACGGCATCGTGCTGCGCGAGTACCGAGGGGCGCTCGCCGCCGAGGTGCTGGCCGAGCGCATCGACGCCCGCGCCGTCATCGCCGGGTTCTCGACCGCTCTGCCGACCGTGCGGGCGCTGTTCGGTCGTGAGATCGACGCGGTCGGCGCCGACACCGTGCTCGCGCGACTCACGCCGTACGAGAACAGCAACCGGGTGCCGGCGACCATCGTCGACGTGCTCACCCGGCCGGGCTCGCCGTATCGCGAACCCGAGCGGATGCAGCTGCTGATCGATGCGGTCGGCTACGCCATGCAGCCGGTCGTCGCCGGTCACCTCCGCCCCCGCGCGGAAGAGCTGCTCGCAGGCCTCGACGAGATCGACCGCGACAGGTACTTCGCACCCGAGCGACTGGCCGAGCTGCGACTGCCCGGGGCACCCGAAGAGACCGCGGTGCGAAGAGTGCTGCGTCCGGCCGGAGGCATCGGTCGGGTCGAAGAGGTGCGGCTGACCGCGCTCGGCGCCAGGCGCAGGATCGGGCGCGCCTGGCGGGCGCTCAGAGGCCGATGACGATGACGAGAACCACGAGGACGAGAACCACGAGGGCGATGAAGATCAGGACGCAGGAGCAGAAGACGACGGATGCCGGCGGAGTCGTCGCGATCATCCCGGCGCGGGGTGGGTCGAAGGGCGTGCCGCGCAAGAACCTGCGTCGAGTCGGCGGCGTGCCGCTGGTGGAGCGTGCTGTGCGCAGCGCACTGGCGGGCGGCATCGATCTCGTGGTGGTGTCGACCGATGACGACGAGATCGCCATGGTCAGTGCTGCGGCGGGGGCACGGGTCGTGCGCCGCCCGGCCGACATCTCGGGCGACACCGCGTCGTCGGAGAGCGCGACACCGCACGCCCTCGACGAACCCGACGGTGCGGGCGAACGGGTCGACGTCGTGGCGTTCCTGCAGGCGACATCGCCGTTCATCCCGGGCGACGCTCTCGCCCGGGCAGTGGGCGAGGTGCGCGACGGTCGCGCCGACAGCGTGTTCGCCGCTCACGAGACGTATGGCTTCCTCTGGGGGCGCGGCGAGAACGGCGAGGCGGTCGCGCTGAACCACGACGCCGCGCATCGACCGCGCCGACAGGATCGCGAGCCGCATTTTCTCGAGACGGGCGCCTTCTACGTGTTCGCAGCTGCGGGATTCCGCGAGGCGAAGCACCGCTTCTTCGGGCGCACCCGGATCGCCGAGGTGCCCGAGTGGACGGCGATCGAGATCGACGACGAGCAGCAGCTGCGGATCGCCCGTGCGCTCGCCGCGTTGCACGAGACCCCGGAGCGGATCCCGGTGCGGGCGATCGTCACCGATTTCGACGGCGTGCACACCGACGACACGGCGAGCGTCGACGCCGACGGTGTCGAGCGGGTGCGGGTCAGCCGCGAAGACGGCATGGGGGTGTCGCTGCTGCGGCGTGCCGGCATCCCGATGCTCATCCTCTCGACCGAGGTCAACCCCGTCGTCCGTGCGCGCGCCGACAAGCTGCGCGTCCCCGTGCGTCACGGCATCGACGACAAGGAGTCCGCGCTGCGCGCGTGGGCAGAGGACGCCGGCATCCCGCTCGCCGACATCGCGTACCTGGGCAACGACGTCAACGATCTGCCCGCCCTGCGCATCGTCGGATGGCCGATCGCGGTGGCCAATGCGCATCCGCTCGTGCGCGAAGCGGCACGGGTCGTGCTGCGCCGCACGGGCGGTCACGGCGCCGTCCGCGAGCTGATCGAACGAGTGTTGCCGGGCTGACCGACGCCGGTAACCCTCCTGTCGCGCGCTGTTCACCCCCGGCGCGTACTCAGGGGAGAAGGCCATTTCGACGACCGGAGGAACCATGACTGTCAGCATCGGCTCACGCGTGATCGGCGGCGGCCACCCCGCCTATCTCATCGCAGAGATCGGCCTGAACCACAACGGCGACGTCGACATCGCGAAGCGTCTGATCGACGTCGCGGCGAAGGCAGGAGCCGACGCCGTGAAGTTCCAGAAGCGCACTACCGAGATCTCCACCCCCGAGCACATGCGCGATGTGCCGCGCGAGACGCCGTGGGGCACCATGAGCTACCTCGACTACCGTCGCCGCGTCGAGTTCGGCCGCGACGAGTACATCGCGATCGGCGACCACGCCACGATGCTCGGCCTCGACTGGTTCGCCTCCCCGTGGGATGTCCCCAGCGTCGGCTTCCTCGAAGACCTGAACGTCGTGGCGCACAAGGTCGCATCGGCCAGCCTCACCGACACCGAGCTGCTCGTCGCACTGCGCGAGACCGGCAAGCCGATCATCCTCTCGACGGGGATGTCGACCATCGAGCAGATCGACCGCGCTCTCGCCACGCTCGGCACCGACCGCGTGGTGCTGATGCACGCCACATCGACCTACCCGCTCGAGCCCGAAGAGGCCAACCTGCGTGCGATCGCCACCCTGCGCGACCGTTACCCCGGAGTGCCGGTCGGCTACTCGGGTCACGAACGCGGTCTGCAGATCTCCCTCGCCGCCGTCGCGATCGGAGCAGTGGCCGTCGAGCGCCACATCACGCTCGACCGCACGATGTGGGGATCCGACCACGCGGCCTCGCTCGAACCCGCAGGTCTCGAGCACCTCGTGCGCGACATCCGCGTGATCGAGGCGGCACTCGGAGACGGCGTCAAGCGCGTCTTCGACAGCGAGCGCGCGCCGATGGCGAAGCTGCGTCGTATCCCGGCATGACCGAGTCGGGTGCACTCCGGGTCGTCGCGATCGCCGACGCGGACTCGTTCGTGAAGTGGTCGGCGTCGCTGCTCGGCAGTGTGCCCGGCATCCGTCCGCATCTTCTGCTGGTGAAGACGCCGCTGACCGCGAGCATCGAGCAGCAGCGCACGGCTCTCATCGGCACGGGCATGCAGGCGGACGATGTGACGAGGGTGGCCTTCGCGCGCGCCTCGGGGTGGCTCGAGGGCGAGCAGCCCGACGTCGTGCTGCTCGCGGGTCGCGGGCCGTTCGTCCGCCTCATGGGGCGGGTCGTCGACGGCCTCACGCGTCGTCCCGTGGTCGTGGCGGGGCTGCCGGGCATGGCGATCCCCGCCCAGCGCGGGGCGCTGGACTACCGACGCCACGCCGACCTTCTCGTCGTGCACTCCCACCGCGAAGAGCGCGCCTTCGCCGAGCTCGGACGTCGGATCGGCGTGCAGGTGCCGACGGCGCTCGCGACCCTGCCCTTCGCCCGCTCGCGATCGCGGATGCTGGCGTCGGATCGGGCCCGTGTGCTCGCCTCGGACGCCGCCCGTGCGGGAGGAACCCTCGTCGCAGAGAGGCAGACGGAACCCCGTTCGGTGCGCGTTCCCGCCACCGATCTCGTCTTCGCTGCGCAGGCGCTCGTCCCGACCGGCCGTGACGAGCGCGCCGAGATCGCGGCGACGCTCGTGCGCGCCGCCGAAGCCGATCCCGGCCGCCGGGTGGTGGTCAAACTGCGCTCCCGACCCGGCGAGTCCGAGACGCATCTCGAACGCGATCCGTACCTCGAACTGCTTCCGGCGCGCAGGCCCGACAATCTCGTCGTCTCGTACGGATCCATGGCCGAGGCTCTGTCGACGGCGGCGGGTCTCGTGACGGTGAGCTCGACCGCGGCCGTCGAGGCCGTGGCGCTGGGGGTGCCGGTGATCGCCCTCGACTCGTTCGGGGTGAGCAAGAGCCTGTTGAACACGGTGTTCGTCGGCAGCGGTCTGCTGGGTGGTCGCAGCGAGGTCGTGGCCGGCCGCTTCCGGCATCCGCATCCCGTCTGGCTGCGCGACAACTACTTCCACCCCTCGTCCGAGTCGACCTGGTGGCAGCACGTCGAGCAGCTCGTGGCGCTGCGTCGTGCCGGGGGTCTGCCGACGAGACGCGTGCCGGAGGCGCGGGCCGGCGCCCTGCACGAAGCGTGGCATCGGGCGAGCGTCCTCGGTTCCGAAGACCGTACGTTCGTCGGAACCGCCGCACTCGCCGTCGGAGTGCCCGCCACCCGGATGCTCGGCGCGCTGCGCCGCGGACGTCAGTCGGGCGGCGGCACCTGGGCCGATGCCACGACCGACATCACGCTCGAGCCGAATCCCTTCCACGACTCGATCCGGCGCTGACCACACGGGCTGCGACCTGTTCCGGTCGCAGTCCGTGCCGCCTCATCCGGATCGCGGCGGCGCAGACTGCGACCGGAACGGGATCAGGCCCACCGAGCCGCGATCGAGGGCGGGTTCGCGTCGTTCCAGCGCTGGAACGTCTGCACCCACCAGAACGTTCCGAACAGGATCAGCGCGACGGCCTCGCCGAAGAGCACGACCGGGGTCTCGCCGAAGGCCTGTCTGAACAGAAGCGCCACGCCGAGCAGCACGAGGTCCGTGATCAGGAGCCCTGAGATCCAGCGGTAGATCGATCGCTGGCGGGGCGGGGGCGGGGTCTCGCCCGGTTCGAGAGGGCCGCCCGCGTACAGGATCGGGACTGCGGCGAACACCCCGAAGAACAGCAGCGTCACCACGAAGTGGATGCTGTGCACGGGCCAGAAGTTGAACGGGAAGGACTCGTTGAGCGCCGGCGCGAAGGCGAGCGCGGCGAGAGCGACGGCGGTGGTCACCGCGATGATCGACACGGCGCGTGCAGAGCGATTCGGGGCGCGCGTCCGCGCCCGGATGACGGCCATTGTGATCACCGAGACGATCACGACAACCACGTAGACGGCGATGCCGAGCCGCATGGCGCCGAGAAGCTCGACCGGCACGCACTCGAAGTTGTCGGGGCACTCGAATCCGCCGATCCGCTGTCGGTTGGCGAGACCGGTCGGCACGATGGCGATCACAGGCGCGAAGACCGCCGAGATGTCGAGCAGAGTGGTCGCTCGATCGCGGCCCGACAGGGCGAGGAGTGCGAGGGATGCCGCGAACAGGGCTCCGACGAAGATCGAGCGCGCCGGAGTGTAGAAGTAGTGACTGATCGACGGGAGCGGCTCCCACCCGAGAGCGAGCGGCTGCCACGAGACGACGATCGTCTGGATCAGCACGCTGAGCAGCAGGGCGAAGACGATGAAGACGAGCGACAGCCGCAGGTAGCGGTGCGTCTTCAGACCGGTGGGGGTGGTGACGTCATCAACGGCCATGAGGCGAACGTACACCGCACTCAGGACCCCGCCGGATGTCGCCGCATGACGGCCGTTGTCATGCGGCGACGCACTCTGTCAATCCCCGCAACCATCCTGGCCTTCCAGGGCGTGGCCGGGTAGCGTCATTCCCATCGCGGCGATCCGGGCGGTCCCGGGCCTCAGCTCATACCTGACGGCGTTGCGGGTTCGACTCCCGCCGTCGCGTCCACTCTGTTCGGGCCTGGCCTTCATCCCCCGGAGCGTCGACCGCGACGCAGCCGCTCGACAGACTCGCCCGCCGCGACACCGACGAGAACGATCGCGGTCGTGATCGACAGCGGGAGGGCGTCGACGAGGAAGCCTGCGAACCCTGCACCGGCGAGCAGAGCAAGAACCACCAGACCGACGAGCTGAGCTCGCGCCCAGCGCCCCTCGAGCAGGCGGCGGAACAGCACGGTCCCGGTGAGGAAGAGGAACGGCGCGCCGACCACCACGACCGTGGCGGCGAGGCTGCGCTGGTCGGGAAGCGCCAGCATCTCCTTGTCACCCACGCTCATCAGCACGATGCCGGCGATGATCGGAAGATGTACCCAGGTGTAGACGGTGCGCGCGAGGCGGGCCGGTTCGTCTGACGCCTCGATCGCCTCGGCGCCGATGCGCTCGCCGTGATCGAAGTAGATCCACCAGGCCGCCGCGGCAGCGACGAACGCCGTCGCCAGCGCAGCGATGGATGCGACGGACGATTCCTTGTCGACGAACGCGAAGCCGGTGACCAGCAAGCCTTCGCCGAGCGCGAGGAGGATGAACAGGGACGTCAGCCCGGCGATGTGCGCCCCGGAGAGGTCCCAGGAGCGCAACCGGACCTTCCCCCC
>NZ_JAGGPD010000081.1 GCF_018613995.1 Microbacterium sp. ISL-103
GAGGCGATGTTCACCACCGTCGCGGACTCTTCCGCGGCGAGATAGGGCAGCGCCGCCCGGCAGACGATGTACGCGCCGGTGAGGTTGATGTCGATGACTCGACGCCATTGTTCGGCCGACACCTCCGCGATGGGGCCTCTGAACATGACCCCCGCCGCGTTCACTAGGCCGTCGATCCCACCGAGCCGCTCCGCTGCCCGTGCGAGCGCGTCGGCAACGGAGGCGTCGTCGGTAATGTCGACAGTGAAGGCGTAGCCGCCGACGGTGCGTGCCGCTTCCGTCACCCCAGTCTCGTCTCGATCCAGCAGCGCAACCTCGGCGCCTTCGTCGACGAATCGCTGCGCGGTGGCCCGGCCGATCCCGGATGCGGCTCCGGTGATGACGATGCGCCGTCCGTCAAGACGCTTGGGAGAGGGTGCCGAGTTCATCATTGGTGTCCGTTCGTGAGTCAGTGGTTGTAAGGGAGCTCGCGCTCGGTGGAAAGGTCCCAGACGACTGATTTGCTCCGGAGATAGACGTCGACGGATGCGAACCCGTTCTCTTTCCCGAATCCGCTTTGCTTCCACCCCCCGAAGGGCACAGTGGGGTGGAAAGAGCGGTAGGTGTTGATCCATACCGTGCCGGCCTCAAGCCGGCGAGAGAGGAACTGGATGGCACGAGCATCGTTGCCCCAGATCTGCGCGCTCAGACCGAACGGCGTGGCATTGGCGCGGGCAACAGCTTCGTCGAGGTCGTCGTAGTTGAGGACGCTCGCCACCGGCCCGAAAGCCTCCTCGACGGCGGCGGGATTCATGTCACCTACGTCTCGGAGAACGGTCGGGCGGTAGAACGCGCCCTGCGCCAGGTCCCCGTCGGTCGCTGCCGCGCCCCCGGCAATGACCGAAGCCCCCGCGGACGCCGCGCGCTGCACGAGGCCATCGACATGGGTACGATGCGTCTTCGAGATGAGGGTGCTCATCTGAGATTCGGGAGCTGAGGGAAGTCCCACCCGGATGGACTCCGCGAACGACGCCAGCCGTTCGGTCACCTCGTCGTATCGAGCGGAGGGCACCAGGATTCTGGACCCCGCCACACAGCTCTGCCCGCTCTTGGCATAGTTGGAGTGAAGCACCGAAGGCACCACGGTGTCGAGGTCGGCATCGGGCAGCAGGATGGCCGGGCTCTTGCCGCCGAGTTCCAGGAACGTCGGCACGATGTTCGTCGCCGACTGGCGGATCACCGCACGCCCCGATTCGGGTCCACCCGTGAACGCGACCATGCCGATCCCCGGGTGCTCACTCAACAACGGCCCAACCACCGCACCCCGCCCGGAGAGCACATTGATCACCCCGGCAGGGATACCCGCGTCGAGGGCGAGCTCCACGAGACGGAAGGTGAGCACTGGGGCAACCTCAGGGGCCTTGAGGACGATGCAGTTGCCGGCGACGAGCGCGGGACCCGCTTTCAACGCGATGAAGTTCGCGTTGCCGTTATACGGACTGATTCCCGCCACGACTCCGAACGGCTCCCGCAGCTCATAGGAGAGCCTGTCCGGCAGCTGCGCGTATGTGCGGCCCTCGAGCTTGTCGGCGATACCCGCGAAGTACGTGAGAATACGGACGCTCGAGTCGAGATCTCCGGTCGCTTCGGAGGGCAGGTGACCCACGTCTGCGATCTCGAGGCCGGCCAACTCGTCGCGATGTTCACTGATGAGGGCTGCCCACCTCGCCAGAAGACGTCCTCGGTCGCCGGGGGCCGTGTCGCGCCAGGTCGAGCGGAACACCGTCGTAGCTCCGCCTACGATCTCGTCGACCTCGGCGGCGCTCACTTCGTGGAGGTCGCCCAGGATCTGACCTGTGGCCGGGTTCTCGATGGGGAGGGTGTGCCCACCGGGGGGACGGACAACTCCGGCCGCTGAGATGTAGCCCAGTCGGAGTACCTGATCCGCGTGTGACATGTCTGTCCTTTCTGCGCGTGCGCGCTGCGCGGCCGTTCGCCGCGGGAGGTGTCCTACCTTTTGGGAATCTCGATGCCGTGCAACACACCCATCCGCTCGAAGTGACCGTAGATGCGGTCCACATAGACGGCAAAGTCATTCGACTCCGACAGTGCGATGGGTCGCGGCCGGGGAAGGTCGACGATGATCTCGTCCACGACCTCACCGGGGCTCGGGCCTCAGGACGAAGATCCGGTCGGACAGGCCTACCGCCCCCCCGACGCTGTGGGTGATGAACAGAACCGTCGGTCGAGTGTCCAACCACAAGGCTTCGAGGTCAGCACGAACCTGCAGGCGAGTCAGCGCGTCGAGCGCACCGAAAGGCTCATCCATCATCAGCACCGATGGCTCATGGACGATGGTGCGGATCAGGGACACTCGTTGCCGCATGCCTCCTGAGAGCTGGCGGGGGTACTTGTTCATGGCCTTCTCGAGATGCAGCTTCAAGAACAGATCCTGGGCCCGTTCCCGCATCCGCTTCTTGTCCAGGTGACGGATGTCGGCCTGGAGGAGGACGTTGTCCATCGCCGTGCGGAAATCCAGCAAGAGATGATCCTGGAAGGCGATCCCGATGTCCGTGAACGGTGCGACGATGGGCTGACTTCCGATGGTGATGTCGCCCTCAGAACGGGCAAGAAGGCCCGCAGCCATGAGCATCAATGTGCTCTTCCCGCATCCGGACGGGCCGACGATGGAGATGAATTCGCCAGCCTGGATGTCCATGGACACTGGCTTGAGAGCCTGGAATGGGTTGGGGGTTGTCTCCCCGAATACCTTTCCCACGTTCTTGATGGAGATGTCGAGCCCGAGCGCGTTCTGCACCTGCGGGGAAGGAGTCATCTTCGGTTCCTCTCTATTGTTGTCGCCGAGTCAGTCGCAGGCGGTGAGCTCGTCATCCGCGGGCAGATAGTCGTAGGAGACGAACGTGTCCGGGTCGAGGGTCTCGGAGATCAGTCCGGCACGCTCGAGCAGGTCGATGCTCCGGGTCCAGTGCTCGGGTTCCGCCCGCCCGATGTATGACGCATCCGCTGCGCACATCAGCGGCAGAAGGAAGTCGAGCTCGACGCGAGTACCGTCGGCATCCGCTCCTGGCGACAGCGCGGCGACAGCCTCGACCGCCGCATCGGGATCGGTGTACGCCTGTCCGAGGCCCTGAAGGCTGTTCGCGACGAACTCTCGCACCCCCTCGGGGTTGCGTTCGAGGTAGTCCTCAGTCGTGAAGATCGAATGGGCGACGGCATCCACGCAATAGTCCGCGAAGAGGAAGTCGGTGAAGTCCGCATCCTGAGCGACCAGCGCGACGTGCGTGTCCTGACCCCCGACGATGGCGTCAACGTTGCCTTCAAGCAGGGAGGCTACGAGAGACTCGAACGGAACGTTCGCGACGGTGACGTCAGCTTCGGAAAGACCATTGAGTTCCAGGAACAGCGGGAAGAGGAACGCGTAAGCACCGCCCTGCGGGACCGCGACCGTCTTGCCCTTGAGGTCCTCGACCGTGGTGATGCCAGACGAGTCCAGTACCTGCATGGCGATGTTCGTCACTTGGTTCATCGTCGCGACGACAACGAGCGGAGCCCCCTGCTCGATCTGCTGGACGATGGCCACGGCGTCGGCGACACCGATGTCCGCCTGCCCGGAGGCAACGAGCTGGACGGCGGTACCGGAGCCACGCCCCTCGATAACCTCGACGTCGTCCAGAAGGCCGTCCTGGTCGGCGAGAGCGAAGCCGGCGGTGGATGCCGACCAGGCCCAGTGCATCTGGAACCGCACGGGTGAGCTGTCACCCGGCTGGGCGGAGCAGCCAGTGAGGAGCGCAAGCGTCGCCGCGCTGGCGATGAGAATGTGACTGATGCTTCGTCGCATGAGTGTGTCCTTTTCGAGTGGGTGGATGGAGGTCAACGGTCCGCCGAACGCCGCTGCCACGGGGTGAGCAACCATTCGATTGCTTCCACGAGGTAGTTGATGACAATGCCGATGACGGTGAGGATGACGAGGATTGCGAACATGTACTCGGTGTCCAGCTGCCCGCTGGCGCGGAGCAGCGCGTAGCCCAATCCGGTGTTGGAGCCAAGGAACTCAGCAACGAGCGCGCCGGTAATGGCGATGGTTGCCGAGGTCTTGATCCCGGAGAAGATGATGGGCAGCGCGGCCGGAAAGCGCAGTGACCAGAATGTCTGCCAGCGCGTTGCCCCCATGGACCGGGTGAGGAAGAGGAGCCGTTCGTCGAGGATGGAGAACCCGCTGATGCTCGACATGAGCAGCGGGAAGAACGAGATGAGAACAACGAGGGTGATCTTTGTGTCAAGGCTGAACCCCAGCCACACCAGCAGCAGCGGTGCGATTGCGATCTTCGGAACCAGTTGGAGAAGGACGACCGGCGGGTAGAGTGCCTGCTTCGCCCACCGGGAC
>NZ_JAGGPD010000082.1 GCF_018613995.1 Microbacterium sp. ISL-103
ACCTTGCCGCTCATCACGTTCTTGAGCTTGGTGCGCACGAATGCCCCGACCTTGCCGGGCTTGACGTGCTGGAACTCGACGACGCTCCAGAGCTGGCGCTCGATGCTGAGGACGACGCCGTTCTTGATGTCTGCGGTAGATGCCATGCGCGGGACTTTCCGTTCCTAGAGTCTGGGGGCCGTGCGCGTCCGAGGTGGACTGGATGGGCCGAGAGTCGATTCTACGGGATCAGCGCTGCGAGCTGCCGCACAGCGCTCTCGTACCCGCTCACGCCCTCGCCGATCACTCGCAGGGCGGCGACGTCGTGGAGGTAGGAGTGATGCCGGAACTCCTCACGCGCGTACACGTCCGAGATGTGCACCTCGGCGAAAGGCAGCGTGACACCGGTGAGGGCATCCCGCAGCACGACCGACGTGTGGGTCAGACCGCCGGGGTTGATGATGATCGCCGCGCAGTCCTCGCGAGCGGCGTGGATCGCGTCGATCAGCACCCCCTCGTGGTTGCTCTGCACCGCACGCACCTCGAACCCCTCGGCGGCTGCCGCCCGCGTCGTGAGAGCCACCACGTCGTCGAGAGTGGCCGTGCCGTAGATCTCGGGTTCGCGAGTGCCCAGCAGATTGAGGTTCGGGCCGTTGACGAGCAGGATGCGGCGCGTCACTCCCCGACCTCCTGATAGGCGGCGAACAGGAGGGACTCGTCGGGCGCCTGCAGCACGGTGGGCTTGGCGATGTCATCGAGCAGGATGAATCGCAGCATGCCGCCCCGGCTCTTCTTGTCGCGCTGCATCGTCGCGAGCAGCTGAGGCCACGCT
The DNA here is from genome assembly GCF_018613995.1 of Microbacterium sp. ISL-103. GTDB lineage: Bacteria > Actinomycetota > Actinomycetes > Actinomycetales > Microbacteriaceae > Microbacterium. The sequence continues at coordinate 812 of NZ_JAGGPD010000082.1, forward strand.
CCCGCGCGATAGGAGGTCGGCAGCCCCAATGACTCGAGGATCGGGCGGTGACGCTCGGCGGCCGTATCGGACAGACGACCGGCGAGTCGGGAGAGTTCCGCGGCGTACAGCATGCCCACCGAGATCGCCGCACCGTGCCGCCACCGATAGCGCTCGGCGTGCTCGATCGCGTGGCCGAGCGTGTGTCCGTAGTTGAGGATCTCGCGTTGCCCCGCCTCGCGGAAGTCGTCCGAGACGACCTGAGCCTTCATGTCGATCGCGAGTTCGACGGCGCGGCGGAACTCCGGTGTCGTCGTGTCGACCGCGCGCGCCGGATCCGCCTCGATGATGTCGAGGATCTCGGGAGCCCAGATGAAGCCGGCCTTGACGACCTCGGCGAAGCCAGCGGTCGCCTCGTTCGGGCTGAGGCTCGCGAGCTCGTCGAGATCGCCGATCACCGCGCGCGGTGCCCAGAAGGCGCCGACCAGATTCTTGCCTTCAGCGGTGTTGATGCCGGTCTTGCCGCCGACCGATGCGTCGACGAGCCCGAGCACGGTGGTGGGCACCTGCACCAGCTGCACGCCACGCAGCCAGGTGGCCGCGACGAAACCCGCGAGGTCGGTGACGGCGCCGCCGCCATAGCCGACGACCGCATCCGTGCGGGTGAAGTCCGCCTGGCCCATCACCTGCCAACAGAACGCGGCGACCTCGATGCGCTTGCCCTGCTCGGCATCGGGCACCTCGGCGAGCAGTACCTCGCGCGGGCCGTTCGCGACATCGGAGAGCAGGCGATCCCGCAGCTCGGCTGCCCGCGCCGCAAGGGTCGGCGGATGCACCACGAGGACCTTCCGGACGCCGGGGTCGAGGGCGGCCGACACCCCGTCGAGGATGTCGCGGCCGATGGTGACGTCGTAGGGGGTCTCCCCCGTCACGCTGATGGTGGTCGTGCTCATCCCAGTTCTCTCCTCCATGTCACGATGTCGTCGGCGATGCGCTGCATGGGGCGTCGCGACGTGTCGAACGTCACGGATGCCACCTCGTCGTACCAGCCGCGACGTTCTTCGAAGATCTGCGTCCAGCGTCCCACGGGATCCTCGCCCGCCAGAAGGGGCCGGCCTCCGCTGCGGATGCGATCGGCGACCGCTTCCGGCGTCACCGTGAGGAAGACCACGGGGAGCTCACGCAGCAGCTCCCGCGTCCCCGCATCCGTGACCGCACCGCCGCCCAACGAGATGACCCCGCCGTCGCTGCCGTCGAGTGCCGCGGCGACCTCGGCGCGCTCCAGCGAGCGGAAGTGCGGCTCACCGTGCTCGTCGAAGATCGACGGGATCGGTCCGTGCACGGCGACGACCCGTTTGTCGGTGTCGATGAACGGCACGCGGAGCCGGCGAGCGACGCGCCGCCCGACGCTGGTCTTGCCGGCCGCCATCGGACCGACGAGCACCAGCGTGAGCCGGTCAGCCTCGCTCGTCATGCGCGATGAGCGCCGCCTCGGACGCCGGCGTGGTGCGGAGTTCTGCCGGGATGCCCTCGAGGTAACCCGCGAGGTTGCGCCGGGTCTCACGGATGCTGTCGCCCCCGAACTTCTCGAGCACGGCATTCGCCAGTTCGACCGCGACCATGGCCTCGGCCACCACCCCCGCCGCGGGGACGGCGCACACGTCGGAACGCTGATGGTGGGCGGTGGCGTCTTAGCCCGACGCGCTGTCGATCGTGCG
>NZ_JAGGPD010000083.1 GCF_018613995.1 Microbacterium sp. ISL-103
AGGGGATGCCGAGCAGGTCGGCGGCTCTGCGCGCGTCGAGTGCGTCTTCGATGGTGCAGCATCCGCGGCTGCCGGTGCGCAGGGTGCCGCCGGCGCGAGACAGCGCCAAGTGGACCCCGACCACGTCGTGTCCCGCCTCGACCGCACGCGCGGCGGCGACGGCGGAGTCCACTCCACCGCTCATTGCCGCAAGGATTCTCATCTCACCAGTCTACGAGCGACCGGCTGAGCCGGAGCCGGATGCCCGTGAGTAGGCGTCGACGATCACGGCGAGCACCGCATCGACGTCTTCGTGCGTCGACGTGCGACCGAGCGAGAACCGCAGCACGCTGCGCGCGTCCTGTTCGGTGCGGCCCATGGCCATGACGACATGCGACGGCTCGGCGACGCCCGCCTGACATGCCGAGCCCGTGGAGGCCGCGACGCCCGCCATGTCGAGAAGGAAGAGAAGACTCTCCCCCACCGCACCGGGGAACAGGATCTGGGCGTTTCCGGGCAGGCGCGTCGTGGTGTCTCCGAGAAGCTCCGCGGCCGGGACTCTCGTGAGGATGCCCTCGACGAGTCGATCCCGCATCGCGCTGAGTCTCTCGAACTCGGATTCCCGCTCCCGTTCCGCGATCTCCAGGGCCGTGGCGAAGGCGGAGGCTCCGGGGACGTCCTGGGTTCCGGCGCGGAGCCCCCGTTGCTGTGCGCCCCCGCGGAGCATGGCGGTGAGACGTGCCGTCCGAGCGGTGACGAGGGCTCCGACGCCGACGGGCGCGCCGATCTTGTGGCCCGCGACGCTCATCGCAACGAGACCCGTCGCATCCGGTGCAACGCCTCGGAGCGTCCGGAACGACAGAGGGAGATGCCCGAGCGCCGACACCGCATCGAGGTGCAGCGGAACATGGGCGGCAGCGGTGGCTGCAGCCAGCGCCGCCGCATCGTTGACGGTTCCGGCCTCATTGTTGGCGATGAGGGCGGTCGCCAGCGCAGCACCGGGGAGAAGGCCGGCGAACTCGACCACGTCGATCGCCGCGGTGCGCGAGACGGACACCGACCGCAGCACCGCGCCGGACGACATCAGTGCTGCCACCGTGTCCATCGTGGCGTGATGCTCGGCGTCGGGCATCACGACCGCATCCGCCCCGAGCTCACGCGCCTGCCAGAGCCCCTGCAGTGCCAGGTTGATCGACTCGGTCCCACCCGAGGTGAACACGACCTCGATCGGATCGCATCCGAGCACGACCGCCGCGCGCTCGCGCGACTCCTCCAGCAGACGTCGCGCGTCCTGTCCGGCCCCGTGGGTCGACGAGGCGTTGCCCACGATCTCGCTCGCCTCGAGCCACGCCGCACGAGCCTCCGGTCGCAACGGTGTGGTCGCTGCGTGGTCGAGATAGTGCTGCATCCTTCCACTCTCCCCCATTTCGCACGCTCGGGGCGCACCTGGAACTGAGTGCGACGTGTCCTGACACCAGAGCGCAGACCCCTATGGTGTATTCATGCCCGCGATCCGAGACATCACCGTGCCCGGCGGTACTGCACTCGACAACCTCGGCGTTCGCCTTCACGACGGCGTCGGAACCCTCCGCGTCTGGTCGCAGAACGCGTCGTCCATCGAGCTCGTCGTCTTCGATGCCACCGACCTCGATTGGGTGATCGATCAGGTCAGCCTGGAACGACTCCCCGGCGGGATCTGGGAGGTCACGACCGAGTTGCTCCAGGCCGGGACGCGCTATGCGCTCCGCGTGGGCGGTCCGCACGGCCCCGGCAACACGTTCAACCCTGAGACGCTTCTTCTCGACCCCTACGCGCGCGGACTCGCGCAGGGCGACGGGTACGAGGAATGGCGCTCGGTCGTCATCGTCGACGGGTTCGACTGGGGCGACTCGGCCAAGCCGCGCATCCCGCTCGACCGCACGGTCATCTACGAGGGGCATCTGAAGGGCCTCACCAAACGCCAGCCCGACGTGCCGCCCGCACTGCACGGAACGTATGCAGGACTCGCGCATCCGGCGATGATCGAGTACTTCCACTCGCTCGGCATCACCTCGATCGAGCTGCTGCCCGTGCAGGCCTTCGTTCCGGAGCCGCGCCTGCTCGAGCGCGGACTCACCAACTACTGGGGCTACAACACCCTCAACTTCTTCACGCCCCACAACGCCTACGCGACCGAGGACGCCCGCAAGGGGGGCCCCGAAGCGGTGCTCGCGGAGTTCAAGGGGATGGTGCGGCTGCTGCACGAAGCAGGGCTCGAGGTCATCCTCGACGTCGTCTACAACCACACCTCGGAAGAGGGTCTCGGCGGGCCCCGGTCGAGCCTGCGAGGCATCGACAACGCGAGCTACTACCGCCAGGACTCATCCGGGGCCTACATCGACACGACCGGCTGCGGCAACACGCTCGACACCTCGACGGATGCCGGCGCTCGGCTGGTGCTCGACTCGTTGCGCTACTGGGCGCAGGAGATGCAGATCGACGGCTTCCGATTCGATCTCGCCGCGGCCATCGCCCGCGACGCCTCGCACACGTACACCCCCGAACACCCCCTGCTCACCGCGNNAGCCGTGGGACGTCGGCATGGGCGGGTGGCAGACCGGCAACTTCCCTCAGGGATGGCATGAGTGGAACGACCGCTATCGCGACCGCGTCCGCAACTTCTGGCTGAGCGACATCGACTACGCTCGGCGGGCCTCCGCACCCGTCGGCATCGGCGGGTTCGCGACGCGACTGGCGGGGTCCTCGAACACCTTCGCCGCAGACCGGGGGCCGCTCGCGAGCATCAACTTCGTCACGGCGCACGACGGCTTCACCCTCCACGACCTCGTGTCGTACGACGTCAAGCACAACGAAGCCAACGGCGAGCACAACCGCGACGGTGCCGACATGAATCGCGCCTTCAACCACGGTGTCGAAGGCCCCACCGACGACCCAGCGATCCTCTCCGCCCGCCGCAAGGCGATGCGCAATCTGCTCGGCACCCTTCTGCTGTCGGCGGGCATCCCGATGCTCACGGCAGGAGACGAGGTCGGGCGCACCCAGCGGGGCAACAACAACGCATACGCGCAGGATTCGGCCATGACCTGGCTCGGATGGGAGGCAGAGCCGTGGCAGGAGGACCTTCGCGCACACGTCGCTCGCCTGATCCACCTCCGCTTCGACAACCCTGCGCTGCGCCCGAGCCGCTATGCGCGTCTGGGCGAGCACATCCCCAACGCGTCCGTCATGGACTGGTTCGACCAGAACGGCGACACCATGGAGAGCGACCAGTGGGCCGACCCCGGGAACCGCACCCTGCAGTACGTAGCGGCGTCCACTCCCGACCGCGAAGCGGCGAACCGCATCCTGCTGATCGTCCACGGCACCGAGTCGCCGATCGATGTGCGGCTTCCCGAAGAGCTCGAGGACGCGACCCGTTTCGTGTCGCTGTGGTCAAGCGCTGATGAGCGCCCCGGAACGGGTGGCGAGGTGTTCGCACCGGGTGACATCCTGCCCATCCCCGGCACGTCGATGCGGCTCTTCCGCGTGGAGTGAACGACGGCGCGCCGGTGCTCCCTGCCCGTTACCCGCGGCGCGTCGGTAGCGGTACATTCGGGGGGTGGCCGCACGAACGAGCAGTACCCGCCCGAAGGCTCTCCGGAGTCCCGCTCAGATCCCGCTGCGCCCCCTGGGCGCCGCCTCAGACGACGGGTCCCTCACGGCCACGCGCATACCGCTCGTCGACGCGGCGCCGCGGGTTCCGGGCGGCTTCGCACCCAAGGCGTTCGTCGGCGAGGTCGTCCCCTTCAGCGTCGTGGCGTTCCGGGAAGGTCATGATCTGATCGGCGTCCATCTGCGCCTGACCTCACCCGACGGAGAGGAGACCCTGCATCGTCTGGCCCCCAGACTCGATGGCACCGACCGGTGGGGCACCGAGCTCGCGGTCGACCTGCAGGGCTCGTGGACATTCCGCTTCGAGGCTTTCTCCGATGACTTCGCGACGTGGGCGCACGCGGCGGAGCTGAAGGTGGCCGCAGGCGTCGACGTTCCGGTGATGGCCGCTCTCGGCTCGGAGCTGCTGACCAGAGCCGCCGCCGAGAGGGATCGTCCTGCCGCGCAGCGCCGGAAGCTGAGTGCGGATGCCGCTCTTCTGCGGAACGGCGACGGTGCCACCACGATCACGCTGTCGACCGACCCCGAACTCGCGCAGATCTTCTCGGATCGCCCTGTGTCGACGCTGCGCTCCGCCTCCGCCGACCACGCCCTGCACGTCGAGAGGACGGCGGCCGGAGTCGGCGCCTGGTACGAATTCTTCCCCCGCTCGGAAGGCGCGAAGCGGATGAAGGACGGCTCGATCAAGAGCGGGACGTTCCGCACCGCGGCGAAGCGGCTCCCCGCGGTCGCCGCCATGGGCTTCGACGTGATCTATCTCGTTCCCATCCACCCGATCGGCACGACCAATCGCAAGGGGCGCAACAACACGCTCACCACGGAGCCAGCCGACCCCGGCTCGCCGTACGCGATCGGCGCCGCAGAGGGCGGACACGACGCCATCCACCCCGACCTGGGCAGACCGGCGGACTTTCGCGCATTCGTCAGGGCCGCCCGCGGCGAGGGCCTCGAGGTCGCGCTGGATCTCGCGCTGCAGGCCTCCCCCGACCATCCGTGGGTCGCAGAGCATCCCGAATGGTTCACCACTCTTCCCGACGGCACGATCGCCTACGCCGAGAACCCGCCGAAGAAGTATCAGGACATCTATCCCCTGAACTTCGACAACGATCCTGAGGGCATCTATCAGGAGATGCTGCGCATCGTGCAGCACTGGGTCCGCGAGGGCGTGAAGATCTTCCGCGTCGACAACCCCCACACCAAGCCGCTGCAGTTCTGGGAGTGGCTCATCGCCACCGTCAACGCCGCAGACCCCGACGTCATCTTCCTCGCTGAAGCCTTCACCCGTCCCGCGGTGATGCGGGCCCTCGCCGCAGTCGGATTCCAGCAGAGCTACAGCTACTTCACCTGGCGCAACACCAAGGCTGAGCTCGAGGAGTTCCTCACCAGCGTCTCGCACGAGACCAGCGACTACATGCGTCCGAATCTGTTCGTCAACACCCACGACATCCTCACCGAATATCTGCAGTTCGGCGGTCGGGCCGCGTACCGCATCCGCGCGTGCATCGGCGCGACCGCGGCACCGGTCTACGGCGTCTACGCAGGGTACGAGCTCTTCGAGAACGTTGCACGTCCGGGATCCGAAGAGAACATCGACAACGAGAAGTACGAGTACAAGCTCCGCGACTGGGAGGGCGCCGAAGCCGCCGGGGATTCGCTGGCACCGCTCCTGCGCCGACTGAACGAGATCCGTCGTGAGCACCCTGCGCTCAGGCAGCTTCGCAACCTCTCCGTGCACTGGAGCGACGACGATGCAGTGCTCGTGTACAGCAAGCACCTCGACGCGGCGTTCACCGGCACCGGTGACGCCGACACCATCATCGTGGTGGCCAACGTCGATCCGCACTCGGTACGCGAGACCACCGTGCATCTCGACACAACCATCTGGGGCGTGCCGCTCGGCGAGGACTTCGAGGTCGAAGACCTTCTGACCGGAGCCGTGTGGAGCTGGTCCGATCACAACTACGTGCGCCTCGACGCCTTCGCCGAGCCGGTGCACATCCTGAAGGTGAGGAAGCGATCATGAGCTATCTGGAAGATGCGACGACGTCGTCGGACTGGGCCGAGGTCGCGTCGGGATCCCATCACGACCCTCACTCGGTGCTCGGTGCGCACCCGCAGACCGACGCCAGTGGCAAGACGATCACGGTGGTCAGAGCCCGACGCCCGCTGGCGTCATCGGTCGCTGCCGTCTTCGGCGACGGCAGCAGGCTCGGCCTCCAGCACATAGCCCACGGAATCTGGGAGGCGCGACACGACGGGCCCGCCGTGCCCTACCGACTCGCCACCGCCTACGGCGAGGACGAGGAGACGATCAGCGGCGACCCGTACCCGCACGGGCCAACGCTCGGCGACATCGATCTGCACCTGATCGCCGAGGGTCGCCATGAGCGCCTCTGGCAGGCGCTGGGAGCCCACGAGCGCACCGCGGACGGTGAGACCGGTGTGGCGTTCGCCGTCTGGGCACCGAACGCGACAGCAGTGCGCGTGGTCGGCGACCACAACGGCTGGAACGGCGAGGCGCATGCGATGCGCTCCATGGGAGTGAGCGGGATCTGGGAGCTCTTCATCCCCGACCTGCCGGCGGGCGCGACTTACAAGTATCAGATCCGCACACGAGACGGTGCATGGATCTTCAAGGCCGATCCCATGGCCCAGGCCGCACAGCTGCCCCCCGAGACCGCATCGATCGTGAACCGTTCGACCTACGCGTGGTCGGACGGCGCATGGATGACGCACCGCGCGGCCACCCACGCGGTCGCGCAGCCGCTGTCCGTCTACGAGGTGCATCTGGGATCCTGGCGCGGCGGCCTCGGGTACCGCGAAGCGGCCGATCCCCTGATCGCCCACGTGACCGAGGCGGGCTTCACCCACGTCGAGTTCATGCCTCTGGCGGAGCATCCGTTCGGTGGATCCTGGGGATATCAGGTCAGCGGCTACTACGCGGCGACGAGTCGCTTCGGAACCCCTGATGACCTTCGCTATCTCATCGACCGCCTGCATCAGGCCGGCATCGGCGTCATCATGGACTGGGTGCCCGGGCACTTCCCGAAGGACGCCTTCGCTCTGGCCCGCTTCGACGGCCAACCGCTCTACGAGCACCCGGACCCGCGTCGCGGCGAGCACCAGGACTGGGGCACTCTGATCTTCGACTACGGCCGCCCGGAGGTGCGTGGCTTCCTCGTGGCGAATGCCCTGTTCTGGTTGAGCGAGTTCCATGTCGACGGCCTGCGTGTCGACGCCGTGGCATCCATGCTGTATCTCGATTACTCCCGCAACGACGGCGAGTGGGAACCCAACATCCACGGCGGGCGGGAGAATCTCGAAGCGATCCGATTCCTGCAGGAGGTCAATGCCACCGCCTATCGCCTGCACCCCGGAGTGCTGATGATCGCCGAGGAATCGACGAGCTTCCCCGGAGTCACGGCGCCCACCGATCATGCGGGGCTCGGTTTCGGCTTCAAGTGGAACATGGGCTGGATGAACGACTCCCTGCAGTACATCGAACGGGACCCGATGTACCGCGCTCACCACGAGGGCGAGATGACGTTCTCGGTCGTCTACGCCTTCGGCGAGAACTACCTGCTCCCCATCAGCCACGATGAGGTCGTGCACGGCAAGGGCAGCCTGCTGTCGAAGATGCCGGGCGACCACTGGCACAAGCTGGCGAACGTCCGCGCGTATCTCGGATACATGTGGGGGCATCCGGGCAAGAAGCTGCTTTTCATGGGACAGGAATTCGGCCAGCTCGCGGAGTGGTCGGAGTCGCGTGAGCTCGACTGGTGGTTGCTGGATCAGCCGTCGCACGCACAGCTGCAGACCTTCGTCGGAGAGCTCAACCGCACATACCGCGCCCAGGCCCCGCTCTGGGAGCGCGACAACGACGCATCGTCGTTCTCGCGTCTCGGTGCCCCGAGCTGGGACCCGAACGTGATCGCGTTCGAACGACGCGACGCGCATGGCGGGCGTCTGGTCGTCATCAGCAACTTCGCCGGAGTCGAGCGTTCCGGATATCGTCTGGCCCTGCCCGCTCCCGGAGTATGGCAGGAGATCCTCAACACGGATGCCGCCGAGCACGGCGGACGAGGCTCAGGAAACCTCGGGATGGTCGTCGCCCATGCCGAGGACGGCGGCGCGGCGACCGCGACGATCACCATTCCTGCACTCTCGACGATCTGGCTGCGGCATCAGGGCGAACCGCACGTCCCCACCATCACGCACGGCTGATCGTCCGCCTCGAGCCGCGCCTGTGAGAGAGGCGCGCTCGACGCGGTGCCGTTCTGAACGTGGCGGCTCTGAGCCGGGTGCTCAGAACAGCAGCGAAGTGAGCCTGTTGCGAGCCGAGATCACCCGAGGATCTGCCGCTCCGATGAGCCCGAAGAGTTCGATGAGGCGCTCCCGCACGGGATTGCGCTCATCGGACGGAAGCTGTGCGAACAGATCGAGAAGACGCCCGAAGGCATCGTCGACGTGACCACCGGCGAGGTCGAGGTCCGCGACGTCGAACTGCGCCTGAATGTCGAGCGGACCGGCCGCCGCGGCTGCACGTGCATCCTGGAGATCGAGCTTCTGAACCCGGTCGAGAAGACGCACCTGACCGAGGCCGGCCATCGCGTCCTCGTCACGCGGGTTCTCTGACAGTGCCTTCTCGTAGGCGGTGATGGCGGCCGCGTAGTCGCCGACCTCGATCGCGGCGAACGCCTCGTCGGGGCGATCGCAGTTGGCGGCGATGCCGAAGCCAGAACCGGCCGTCATCGCGGCGGCCTCGCCGCTGGTCGACGGGACGATCGTGACCCCGAGCGTGAAGTCGGCGGCGTCGGCGAAGCTGCCGTACATCCACGGTCCCTCGATCAGCATCGGCACCTCTCCCGAGGTGAACGCCTGCTGCGAGACCTCCGAGCCGTCCGCCGCCTCCGGCGCCTTCGCGACCTGCTCGACCGATACGAGGTCGAAGAAGCTCTGCACCTGGTCGACGAAGTCGGGGTTGGTCAGATCGAGCTCGCCGTCTTCGGTGACCGCGGGCACGCCGTCGGCCAGAGACCAGGCGTTCGGGATGAAGATGCCCGGCGCGAGTGCGAGGCCCTTCTTCTCTCCGTCGGTCAGCGCCTTGGCGTCCGCGATGAACTGATCGCGTGTGTATTCGGTGCCCGGCAGGTCGAGACCCGCGGCCTCGAAGGCCTCGACGTTGTAGAACAGCACGATCGGCTCGGCGTCGTAGGGGATCGCCCTGACCGTGCCGTCGACGGTCATGCCGCTGAGCATCGACGCGTCGATGTTCTCGACGTCGAAGCCGGTCTTCTCGATCAGGTCGTCGAGCGGCATCAGCAGGTCGCCGAGCTCTTGCGCGCGCGCCGCCTGGGTGGTCAGCAGGCAGGGCGGGTTCGAGCCGCTGAGCCGGGTCTTCACTTTCGTCCAGTAGTCCGAGAAGCTCGGGCCCTCGACCGTGATGTCGAGGTCGGGATCCTCGGCCTGGGCGCCGTCGATGAAGTCGGCCCACTGCGCCTGGTCGCCTTCACTGGCGGCCCAGGTGTAGAGCACGAGAGGGCCGCCGGCGTCGCCGCCGCCCGCTCCACTGGCGCAGCCGGCGAGAGTGAGGGCGGTGAGGCCCGCGACGCCGGTCAGGACGACACGCTTCGTGCGTCGGGATGAGAGTGCATTCATTCTGTCTGCCTCCTTCATTGGATGCTGATTCGATGCGATGGGTGAGGGGGGTGCTGCTCGGGTGTTCGGGTCGTGCTCGGGTCACTCGGAGAAGTCGATGGCGATGACGTCGATCAGGGCACCGCTGGGTTCGGGGGCGACGATGCGCAGCTCTCCTAGATCGTCGCCGGCGATCGAGGCCTCGTGCACTTCGAAGCTCGCGTCGTGCTGCAGCTCGAGGTCGTCGGCGAGGCGGTGCACCCGCGTGATGCGGCGCACGGGCAGACCCCGCACGATGATCTCCTCGACCGGCACGGCGGTCAGGTGCAGATAGAGGCGTCCGGCCCGTGCCGTCGTCGGTCCGTGGAAGTCGACGCCCTCGGTCGGCTCGACTCCGATCACCGATTCGGCGTGCGCCTGCATCCATCCCGCGAACTCCTGCAGGCGCTCCTGCTCGACCGTCGGCAGCGTGCCGTCCGGACCTGGGCCGACATTGAGCAGCAGGTTTCCGCCGCGGGCGACGACGTCGATGAGGGTGACGAGCAGCGAGCGCGCGGACTTCTCGTTGTCGGGGCCCGAGCGCCACGCCCAGTGATCGCCGATGGTGAGGCACAGCTCCCACGGCCCGGTGGGAGGCGCGAGAGGGAAGCCCTGCTCGGGCGTGCGATAGTCGCCCTGGCCGGGGAGGCGGTCGTTGATGACGACATCCGGCTGCAGGTCCTTGATCAGGCGGCGCAGCGCCGGGGCCGTCCACTCGACGGCGGAGCGCTCCCAGTCGCCGTCGAACCAGAGCAGGTCGATCTGCCCGTAGTTCGTGAGGAGCTCGGTCAGCTGCGCCCTCACGTAGTCGAGGTAGCGCGACCACTCCTCAGGGCTCGAGCGCCGGTGGCGGTCGGTGGCGTCGGGGGTGTCGGCGAACTCGGCGAGGCCCGCGGCGGGCCAGTGCTCGAGCTTGTAGGGCAGATCCTCGTCGCGGAAGGCCGGGTAGTCGGGGTGGTTCCAGTCGGGAAGGCTGTAGTAGATGCCGACCTTCAGGCCCTCGGCGCGCACCGCGTCGACGAACTCGCGCGTGATGTCGCGGCCGAACGGACCGTGCTGCACGCCGAAATCCGACTCCTCGGTGAAGAACATGTTGTATCCGGCGTGGTGACGCGCCGTGAAGACGAGGTAGGTGGCCCCCGCTTCGCGGGCCCGACGCGCGAGATCAGCGGCATCCCAGTTCACGGGGTCGAATGCGGGCGCCGTCGCCTGGTACTCGGCGACCGTCACAGCGTCTTCGACCGCATCCTCACCGGGGATGATCGAGCGGCCGACCAGCGGCCACGAGATCTCGATTCCCTGCTGCGATGCCTGGTCCCAATGCACGAAGAGGCCGAAGCCCGCGCCACTGAACCACTCCCCGCCGGGGATGCGCTGCGTGGGGCGTCGGAAGCCTGCGTCTGTCATCGAACCTCTCCTTTGAGTTCAAGATTTCCTATAGGATACGTGAAAGACGAAAGCGTTCACAAGGGTGTGAAGAAAGGTTCTACCGATGGCGATGTTCGAGACCGACCCCGTCCGCCCCGAGGCCTACCGCGAATTCGAGCGGCCGCTTCCCGAGTGGTTCCGCGGCGCGGCGCTGGGGATCTTCGTGCACTGGGGGCCCTACTCGGTGCCGGCGTGGGCAGAGCCCACCGGCGAGCTCGGCGCTGTCCCTCGCGAGCAGTGGTATGCCCACAATCCCTACGCCGAGTGGTACGCCAACACCATGCGCATCGAGGGCTCGCCGGCGCGGGAGCATCACGACCGGGTCTACGGCGGCGCGCCCTACGACGACTTCCTCGACGCATGGAAGGCCGAGGACTTCGACGCCGACGAGGTGCTCGCCGTGGTCGCTGCCACCGGTGCGCGCTACTTCATCCCCACGACGAAGCACCACGACGGCGTCACCCTGTGGGACGCCCCGGGCACCGACGGGCGCAACACTGTGGCGCGCGGCCCGCGGCAGGACCTCATCGGGGCCTTCGCCGACGCGACCCGCAACGCGGGCCTTCGCTTCGGCGTGTACTACTCGGGCGGTCTCGACTGGCACTTCTCCGACCTGCCTCCCATCGATCACGACGGCGCACCCGCCCCCGACGACCTCGCATACGCCGAATACGCGCACGACCACGTCATCGACCTAGTCGACCGCTACCGCCCCGACATCCTGTGGGGCGACATCCGGTGGCCGGCAGCCGGCATCGAGCCGGGGCCGAAGAGCCTCGCGCACGCCTTCCAGACGTTCTACGACCAGGTGCCCGACGGCGTGGTCAACGATCGATGGGGTGAATCCCACTGGGACTTCCGCACCAGCGAGTACGTGCACGGCACGGCGGTCGAGGTCGGCGAGGCGTGGGAGAACACCCGCGGCATCGGGCTCTCGTTCGGCCACAACCGCAATGAGACGAGCGAGCATCTGCTCTCGCCTCACGAGGCCGTGCGCCTGCTCGTCGACGTCGTCTCACGCGGTGGCAACCTGCTGCTGAACATCGGCCTCGAGGCATCCGGTCGCATCCCCGATCTGCAGCGGCAGACGCTCGAGGGCATCGGTCAGTGGACCCGGCAGTACGGGCACGCCGTGTTCGACGCCCGCCCGGAAGAGCGGATGACGGCATCCGACGACCCGTGGCTGCGCTGGACCCGCTCCGATGACGCCGTGCACGCGGTCATCGATCGGAACGGCCAGGTCGAGCTGCCCGACCCGCACGGGGTCCTCGACGAGATCACGGCACGGATCGGAGAGCATCCGGTGGCCGCAGAACGCGCCGATGGTGCGATCCTGGTCGATGTGGCGGACGCGACGACCCCGGTCGCGATCTCGTTCCGCCCCAGAGACTGACGGAAGGACCCTCATGCGCATCGCACTGCACTCCGAGATCCGCGACGGCGCGGTCGACGACTACCGCACGAACCACGCCCGAATTCCGGATGCCCTCGCCGAGACGTTCGCGCGCATCGGCATCCACGACTGGACGATCTGGCGGTCAGGACACCGGCTGTTCCACCTCGTCGACTGCGACGATTGGGATGCCGCGGTCGCAGCCCTCGAGGACGACCCGGCCGACCATGCCTGGCAGGCCGACATCGGTCGCTTCGTCGAGGTCTTCCGCGACGCCGATGGCGGCGAAGGCACTGCGCCGCTCGAGCAGATCTGGGACCTGCGGGCGCAGGTTTCCTGAGCGCAGGCAGAAGCCAGGCGGATGCAGGGTGCGCAGCCCCAGCTGAGCACCCCGCAACGACGCGCCCGCCACCGGGGTGGAGGACGCATCGGGGTGGGCAGTGTTCCCTACGAACTGCCGCAGCGTCAAGAATGACATCGACCCCCACCGCAAGGAAAGAGGGGTGAAAGTTGCCTGGCTAGATGTTTCCGATATCGCTAGCCGTCGGCCGGGCATCAGCAGGTGGCCGTGGCAGAGTAGCTCCGTGACGCGGGCATGGGTGCGGGAGCTGACAGGGTGGATGCTCGCTGCCGCCGTCTCTCTGATCACCGCGGCGACGGTCGCGTCTTCGGTCCGCGCCGAGATGCTCTTCCGCGACGGCGACTCGTTGATCGTCGCGCTGCTCTCCCGATCGCTCCTCTCCGGAGACACCCTCGACTGGGCGATGTCGAGCGTGCTCTTCCTGCCCGAGTCCGCGGCGTTCACCGCCCTCGATGCGGCGCTTCCCTTCGGCGTCGACGGCCTCTTCGCCCTGACCGCGGCGCTGAATCTTCTCGCCCTCTACGGCGCCGTCCGCCTCGTCGCGGGGCGCCGTCGTGAGGGCACGGCGCCGGTCGCGTGGTCGGTCGTGGCGCTCGCGGTGTTCGGCATCGTGGCGATGACCGACGTCTCCTCCTCGCGCGATGCCCTCGACCTCGCCTCACTTCAGCTGACCACGACCTACTACTCGGCGACGGTCGTCGCGGTCGTCCTGTCGGTCGGCATCGTGCGGCGTTCTCTCGACCGAGGACGCGGCAGCGTCTGGCTCTCGGTCGCGTCGGGTGTGCTCGCGCTGATCTCGACGCTGTCCAATCCGCTGTTCGCGGTGTGGGCGACGGTGCCGCTCGTCGTGATCCTGGGGGTCGCCGCCTTCGCGCAGCGCCGCGCCGGGTCTGGGCGCGGGCGCATCCTCATCATCCTCTCGGTGCTCGCTGTCGGCACCGCGCTGGGATTCGTGCTGCGCATTCCGTTCGCGGCATGGATCGCGAACACCGGCGCCGGGTACGCGCAGCCGTCGCTCTGGCAGGAATCGGTCTCGTACTACGCGCGTCTCACCGCCGAACGGCTGCAGAGCCCCGCCGGAGTGCTCGGGCTGCTGCTCATCGTCGCGCTCGTCATCTTCGCCGCCGTGCGAACCGCGCGTGCCACCGAGCCTGGCGAGCGATCGGTCGCGGTGATGGCGTGGGTCGCGCCGCTGGTCGTCGTCGTCGGAGCCATCGCGCTCGGCACCCACGCGGCCCGCTACCTTCAGCCACTCGCCTTCGCTCCGGTGCTCGCACTGGTCGCATCCCCGCGCGTGCTCCGTCTTCCTGTTCCGCTTCGGCGCCAGGCCGCGGCCGTCGTCGGGGTGCTGCTTCTCGTCGTCGGGGGCCTCAGCATCCCGCGTCTGGCGGATGCCGCATCGCACCCCGATGCCGATCTCGCCTGCGTCACCGACTGGGTCGACGCCTCGGGTCGCACGGGAGCCGGCCAGTTCTGGACAGTGCGCCTGCCGAAGCTGCACCTCGCCGATCCCGCGCGACTCGTGCAGGTCGATCATCAGCTCAACGCCTACGCCTGGCTCGTGAACCGCACCGACTTCGACGTCGGCGAGGTGTCGTTCCTCGTCGAAGACGCGCAGACGGTGCCGTGGGATCTGCCGAACGCGGTTCTGCCCGAGAACGTCATCGACTGCGGGCGGTACTCGATCCTCGACTTCGGCACCCGCACGCTGCCGCTCGGCCCCCCGCACAGCTGAGGACCGAGCCCGTCGTCCCGGCCGCGGCAGCGCGGAGACCGCACGCTGCGAAGGAGAACGCACCCAGCGAAGGAGCGGATGCCGCGAACGCTCCTTCGGAACGCGAGATCTCCTTCCGAACGCGACAGGATCGCGGCGAGGACGAGCACGCACGGATGCCGCGCAGCGGCGGGCCGCAACCGAGTCAGCGCGACGGGGCCGCGGTGGTCGTGCCCTCGCGGAACCGGCAGGTGAGGTGCAGCGTGAGTCCGGGTTCTCCCCCGAGCATCCGTGCGACCTGCTCCCCCGCGGCGCGACCCTTCTCGACCGCGGGCTGCACGCTGGTCGTCAGCACGCGGTCGCCCAGGCCGTCGGCGGCGATGCCGTCGAAGCCCGCCACCGAGAGATCCTCCGGCACGCGCAGACCCAGCTCCTCCGCCGCACGGATGATGCCGACCGCGATCAGGTCGCTCTGGGCGAGGATGGCCGTCGGTCTCGTCGCGGCATCCGCCAGCAGCTGCCGCCCGGCGAGCAGCCCCTCGTCGATCAGACTGCCTCCTGCCGAGATCGCCGGGGCGTCGGGGAAGATCTCGCGCATTCCCGCGAGGCGATCGATGGTCACATCGACGGTCGCCTCGTCGATGCGCTCCTGCGTGACGGCGCCGCGCACGCGTCGGGTGTCGAGCGGCAGGGTCACGAGGGCGACGTCGCGGTGACCCAGGTCGTGCAGATGGCGCGCCACATCGGCGGCGGCCGCGGCGTTGTCGAGGGTGATCCTCGGAATGCCCTCGCCGGCATCCCCCTCGATCACGACGACCGGAAGGCCACGGCTGCGCACGATGTCGAGCGATGCCTTGGTGCGGCCCGAGCATCCGATCAGCACGACCGCGTCGACGGGCGCGTTCGACAGCGACGCACCCTCGTCTCCCGGCTCGTCGCGCAGCAGCAGGATGCCGGCGCTGAGGTCGGCCATCCCGTCGGTGAGACCGTCCATCATGGCGGTGGTCACAGGGTCGAGGAAAGCGGCGCGCAGGTGCCCCTCGAGCACCACCGCGACGATGCCGCTGCGCCCGCGACGCAGCGAGGCGGCCCGCGGGTCGGGGCCGGCGTACCCGAGGTCGGCGGCGGCGGCGAGAACGCGCTCACGTGTCGCCGGTGCCACATTCGCCTTGCCGCTGAAGACGACGGATGCCGTCGAGGTCGCCACTCTCGCCTCACGGGCGACATCGGCGATCGTCGCTCGGCGCGGGGTGTCGTGGCTCTTCATACTCCGAGGATAGCTCCCCGGGTTTCGAACCATCGAATCGATTCGATATGCTGGCGCGATGGACACCGCCCTCTCTCGGTCGCAGTATGTGCGCTGGCGCACCGCGATCTTCGCGATCTTCCTCGCCAGCGGTCTGTCGATCGCGACCTGGGCGTCTCGCGTGCCCAGCATCAAACTCGCGCTCGAGATCGACAAGGCCCAGGTCGGCATGCTGCTGCTCGGCGCCGGCATCGCTTCGATCATCGGAATCTCGACCAGCCCGGCGATCATGGCGCGCACCGGCGCGCGCCTCGGAATGATGGTCTCGATCTTCACCTTCGCCTCGGGCGTGGCCCTCATCGGCATCGGCGCGAACGTGCTCGGCTCGTACTCGATGGTGCTGATCGGACTCGTGCTGTTCGGGCTCGGCAACGGGTGCGTCGACGTCATGATGAACGTCGAGGCGACGGCGATCGAGCAGCACTCGGGAAAGACGATCCTTCCCCTCTTCCACGCGTTCTTCAGCTTCGGCACCGTCATCGGCGCGGGCCTGGGCGCACTGGCCGCTCAGCTGCAGATCGACGTCTTCACCCACACCCTCGTGATCGCGGTGCTGATCGCGCTGATCGGCATCGTCAGCATCTCGAGCGTGCCGCGGCGTCAGGAGACGCTCGATCCGGCGACGGATGACGGCGAGAAGGTGCATTGGCGCGAGCGGATGCACGTCGCCATGTCGGCCTGGCGCGAGCCGCGCACCTACGCGATCGGCGTGGTGATGCTCGGGATGTCGTTCGCCGAGGGCGGCGCCAACGACTGGCTGGCCCTCGGTGTCGCCGAGGATCACGGCGGCGGCACGGCTTTGGGCGCTGCCGCACTGGCCACCTTCTCGGTCGCGATGACGGTCGTCCGCGTCTTCGGCGGGCCGCTGGTCGACCGGTTCGGCCGAGTGGCGGTGCTGCGCATCCTCGCCGTGGCCGCGGCCTCCGGCATCCTGCTGTTCATCCTCGCGCCGAGCCTGCCGCTCGTCTTCGTCGGTGCGGCGCTGTGGGGAGTCGGCGCCTCGCTCGGGTTCCCGCTCGGCATGTCGGCCGCGGCAGACGATCCCACCAAGGCGGCCGCGCGCGTCAGTGCGGCGGCGACGATCGGGTACATCTCGTTCCTCGGCGGCCCGCCCGTGCTCGGCTTCATCAGCGAGCACATCGGCCTGCTCAACACGCTCTACATCCTCGTCGGCCTCGTGGCGCTCTCCGGCCTTTTCTCGGGCGCCGCGCGCCCGCTGCGCGACGACGAGATGTCGACGCCGAGGCCCGTCGCCGCCGAGGGAGCCCGGCCGACGAAGTAGGCTCGACGGGTGCGTCTCGTCATCGCCCGCTGCTCCGTGGATTACACGGGCCGCCTCAACGCCCATCTCCCACTCGCCACGCGTCTGCTCGTGCACAAGGGAGACGGGAGTCTGCTCGTGCACTCCGACGGCGGCAGCTACAAGCCGCTGAACTGGATGAGCCCGCCGTGCACGCTCGCCGCCGAAGAGCCGGGTGAAGAGGAGTCCATCGCCGGCGTCACCGAGGTCTGGCGTGTCACGCACAAGAAGACCGGCGACGCGCTGCGCGTGCAGATCTACGAGATCCTGCACGACACCGACCACGACCTGGGTGTCGACCCCGGACTGCAGAAGGACGGCGTCGAGGCCGACCTGCAGCGCCTTCTGGCCGAGCAGGTCGAGCGCATCTCGGACGGCGCGACACTGGTGCGTCGTGAGTACCCGACGGCGATCGGCCCGGTCGATCTGCTCGTGCGGGATGCCGACGGCGCGGCCATCGCGGTCGAGATCAAGCGCCGCGGCGACATCGACGGCGTCGAGCAGCTCACCCGCTACCTCGAGCTGCTGGGTCGCGACCCGCACCTCGCACCCGTGCAGGGTGTGTTCGCCGCGCAGGAGATCAAACCGCAGGCGCGGGTGCTCGCCGAAGACCGCGGCATCCGCTGCCTCGTGCTCGACTACGACGATATGAAGGGCATCGAGTCCGGCATCCCCCGCCTCTTCTGAGGACGCCTCTTCTTAGGCCGCCTGCACAGATGTTCATCGCGGTCGGACCGCGCGTGCACTGCCCATAGGCTGGAAGACATGGCTTCTTCCCCCTATTCCTGTGTGCTGTGGGATGTCGACGGCACCATCGCCGACGCGTCGGTCGGCATCCTCCGCCGTCTGAATGTCGCCCTCACGCACTTCGGTCACCCCGCTCCCACACGCGAGCAGCTGGTGCACTGGATCGGCCCGCCGATGTTCCAGTCGTTCCAGGCGCAGGCGGGCATGACCCCCGAGCAGTCCGCCGAGGCCGTGACCTTCTACCGCACGCTCGGCAAGGCCGACGGATACACGACGGATGTCGCGACCTACCCCGGCGTGCCCGAGATCATCCGCGACCTCCACCTCGCCGGCGTACCCCAGGCGACCGCGAGTTCGAAGCCCGAGATCCAGGTCGACGCGATCGTCGACTTCTTCGAACTCCGCCCGTACTTCCTCACGACCGTCGGTGCGACTCCCGACGAGTCGACCCTCGCCTCGAAGACCGACATCGTGGCCGAAGCGCTGCGTCGTCTGGCCGAGCGCGGCGCAGACGTGTCGCGGCCGGTGCTCATCGGAGACCGCCACCACGACGTCGAGGGCGGCAACGCGAACGGCGTTCCGGTGGTCTTCGTCGAGTGGGGTTTCAGCGACACGCACGAAGGCGACGAGGCGGCGTTCCGTGTCACGACCGCCGACGAGCTGCGCGCTCTGCTTCTGACCTGACCTCGGCCGTCCGACGGCGCACTCGATCAGCGGGAGCGCCCCGGAAAGCACAGAACTCCCTGCCGGACGGTCGCAACGACTGTTGCAGACCCCCGGTCAGGGAGTTCTATGACGTCCGCTCTCAGAGCGGACGGATGTTCTCGGCCTGCAGGCCCTTGGGGCCCTGCGCCACGTCGAACTCGACTCGCTGGTTCTCTTCGAGAGACCGGTAGCCGGATGATTCGATGGCGGAGTAGTGCGCGAAAACGTCAGCGCCGCCGTCGTCGGGGGAGATGAAGCCGAAGCCCTTCTCCGAGTTGAACCACTTAACCGTGCCCTGGGTGCTCATGTACTGCCTGTTCTGCTGGAAAGAAGCCGACGCAGGATGCCCCGACGTGCTCCACGCTAGTGGAGCACGCGCTGAGCGGAAGTCCCGAGTCCAGCCCGTAACCCAAATGTTGCATGAGCGGTCATCGACGGTCACAGACCGGATGCGGAAGGCGCCCCGAAAAATGGTGTGGCCCTCACCGCGGGGGGAGCGATGAGGGCCGAAGACGACCGGAGGGTGCGTCAGATTCCAGCCTAGCCCCTCCGCAACCGATTTGTCCCCCATATGGGGGACAAAAGAGAAATCTGTAGAAGTGCGCCAACGATAGCGGCCCTCTCGAGCGGTCCGTTGGGGACAGAACTGCTCGAGAGGGCCCAATCGCATGCACGGATCGCCTTGCCTCTGGGGAAGGCAGCCCGTCTCTGGGGAAGACGGAGACGATCAATCCCCTGTGCATGCACCTTCACCCTAAGCGAGGAGGTTCGGTCACGCCAAGGGGGCTTGACGATCGACGTCGTCGGTGGGCGAAAGCGCCATCCGCCGAGGCGTCCGCGAGTAGCCTGGGCCCGTGACCCTGCTCAACAAAGACATGACGCTGTGCATCTCGCTGTCGGCCCGGCCGAGCAACAACGGCACCCGATTCCACAACTTCCTCTACGAGGAGCTCGGACTCAACTGGATCTACAAGGCGTTCGCCCCCACCGATCTCGGCCAGGCCATCGCCGGGGTGCGGGGTCTCGGCATCCGCGGATGCGCGATCTCGATGCCCTTTAAGGAGGACGTCATCGCCCTGGTCGACCGCATGGACCCCTCGGCGACGGCGATCGACTCGGTCAACACCATCGTCAACGATGACGGAGTGCTCACCGCCTACAACACCGACTACAGCGCCATCGCTCAGCTGATCGAGCGGAACGCGCTCGATCCGGAGGCATCCGTTCTGCTGCGCGGCTCAGGAGGAATGGCCAAGGCGACAGCGGCGGCCTTCCGCGATGCGGGCTTCTCGCACGTGACGATCGCCGCACGCAACGAGGAGCGCGGGCGCGGGCTCGCCGATCTCTACGGATTCGCCTGGACACCGGATGCGGATGCGGATGCGGATGCGGTGATCGCCGACATCATCGTGAACATCACGCCGATCGGCATGGCCGGCGGCGCCGAAGAGCACGCTCTGTCGTTCTCAGAGGCGCAGATCGGCGCGGCATCTGTCGTATTCGACGTCGTCGCCCTTCCGGCCGAGACCCCGCTGATCACGGAGGGCCGCGCGGCGGGCAAGACCGTGATCACCGGCGCCGAGGTCGCGACGCTGCAGGCACTCGAGCAGTTCGTGCTGTACACCGGCATCCGCCCGTCGACCGCTCAGGTGCAGGCGGCGCAGGAGTTCATGCGGGCGCAGTAGCAGTCGCCGCGCCCACACTGCGACTCAGATCAGGCGTCGACTGTGGCCGACGCGTCGGGGGCTGTCGACACCGGCGTCCTCGAGGTCCTGGCCGCGATGACCATGACGACCAGAGCGGATGCCGTGATCGCGGCGCCGATCCAGATGGGCGAGGTGTAGCCCAGGCCCGCGGAGATCCCCAGGCCGCCGGCCCAGGCACCGAGCGCGTTGCCCACGTTGAAGGCGCCGATGTTGGCACCGGAGGCAAGGGTCGGTGCGCCGCCCGCGTAGTGCATGATGCGGCTCTGCAGCCCCGGCACCGTGCCGAATCCGAAAGCCCCCATCAGCACGAGGATCGCGATGGTCACGGGCTGCGACCAGGCGAACATGCCGAACAGCACGAGCACCACGACCAGCGCGGCGATGAACACGAGAAGCGTGCGGTCGATCGAGCGATCGGCCAGGCGGCCACCGATCCAGTTGCCGGCCACGAGTCCGATGCCGAAGAGCACGAGCAGCCACGGCACAGTGGTGTCGGCGAAGCCCGTGACCCCGGTCAGCGTGTATGCGATGTAGGTGAAGGCGCCGAACATGCCGCCGAAGGCGAGGGCCGTCACGATGAGCGAGAGCCAGACCTGACCCGAGCGGAACGCGCGGAGTTCACCGCGCACGCTCACCCGCTCGCCGGCGTGCGTGGGGGCGGTGACGAGCAGAGCGATCCCCGCGAAGGCGACGACGCCGATCGCAGAGATGACCCAGAAGGTCGACCGCCAGCCGAACTGCTGACCGAGGAAGGTGCCGAAGGGCACGCCGAACACGTTGGCGGCGGTGAGCCCGGTGAACATGATGGCGATCGCGCGGGCCTTCTTCTCCGGTGCGACGAGGTCGGCGGCGACGACCGCGCCGATGCCGAAGAACGCACCGTGGCAGAGGGCGGCGATGATGCGGCCGATCATGGCGACGGTGTAGTCGGGGGCGAGTGCGGTCAGCGCGTTGCCTGCGATGAACAGCACGACGAGTCCGAGCAGCACGGGCTTGCGCGGCAGGCGGGTGGTCGCTGCGGTGAGGCCGAGCGCGCCGACTACCACGCTCAGGGCATAGCCCGAGATGAGCCAGCCTGCCGTGGCCTCACTGACGGCGAAGTCGGCGGCGACCTCGGGCAGAAGGCCCATGATCACGAACTCGGTGAGTCCGATGCCGAAGGCGCCGATGGCGAGTGCGATGAGTCCGAGTGGCATGGTTGTGCTCCGTGGTGCTCTGCTAAAGTAGTTGCAGACGCGGGATATTGCGTCCGACGGATAATCATTGCACACGCAACTATCCAGCGCAAGCAACTACTTCGGAGGTCACTGTGGGCATCTCAGACGACGCTGTCGAGATCCGCGCGCGAGGCTGGCGCACGCTCGCCGCGCTGCACGGGATCATCGAGGCCGATCTCGAGAAGGCGCTGGGCGCATCGGCGGGGCTCTCCGTCGTCGAGTACACGGTGCTCGACGCACTCAGCAGGCAAGACGGCTGGCACATGCGGATGCAGCAGCTCGCCCGCGCGACGGCGTTGAGCCCGAGCGCGACGACTCGACTCGTGACACGACTCGAAGACCGCGGCCTGCTGACGCGAATCCTCTGCGCCGATGATCGCCGAGGCATCTACACCGAGCTCACCGCCGCCGGTCAGGCGCTCTACGAACTGGCGCACCCGATCCACGACGAGACGCTCGAACGGGCGCTCGGCCACGCCGTCACCCAGCCCGAGCTCGCGCCCGTCGTGCACGCGCTGCAGGGTTCGACGGTAGACGCCTAGGCTCCGGCGAGCGCGCCCGCTCAGGAACCCGTGCGCGTGACGGTGACCTGAATGCTCTTCATCAGCGGCTGATCGCTCTGCACGCTGAAGTCCTTGCGTCCGATCAGCACGTTCAGCTCCGGCATGTATCCGGCGGCGCTGCCCCGGGGCAGGTCGTACGGCACGGCCCGGAACGCCCGGAGCATCCGCGTCGAGCCGTCTTTCGACGTCGACTCGATGTCGACCAGGTCGCCCTCGACGATCCCGCGATCGCGCATGTCGGCCTCGTGCAGGAAGACGAGCTCGCGCAGGTTCTTCACTCCGCGATAGCGGTCGTCGTTCGAATAGATCGTGGTGTTCCACTGGTCGTGCGAACGCACCGTCTGCAGCACCAGGGTCTCGGCAGACTCCGGGATGACGTTCGGCAGGGGCGCGTGCGAGAACTCCGCGCGACCCGACGGGGTCTCGAACACCCGCTGTCTGGCCGGCTGGGGAATGCGGAAGCCGTGTCTATCGCGGATCAGGTCGTGGAACCCCTCGAACCCCGGCAGCACCGTCGCCATGACCTCGCGGATGTTGTCGTAGTCGCCGATGTACCAGTCCCACGGGGTGGCGGTGTGCGGCAGGGTGGCCTTCGCCAGGCCCGCGATGATCGCAGGCTCGGACTTCAGATAGGCGGATGCCGGCTGCTTCCGACCCATCGAGAGATGCACCATGCTCATCGCATCCTCGACCGTGATGCCCTGGGGTCCCTGCGCCTGCTGATCACGCTCGGTGCGGCCGAGGCACGGCAGGATCAACGCCTTCTCACCGTGCACGAGGTGGCTGCGGTTGAGTTTCGTGCTCACCTGCACCGTCAGTCGGCACTTCTCGAGCCCCTGCGCCGTGAAGGGGGTGTCGGGGGCGGCGAGCACGAAGTTGCCGCCCATTCCGACGAAGACCTTGACCCGCCCCTCATGCATCGCCTCGATGGTGCGCACGGTGTCGAGTCCCGGATGCCGCGGCGGATCGATGCGGCAGGCCGCGGCCAGGCGGTCGAGCCAGGCATCCGTGGGCCGGTGGTCGATGCCGCACGTGCGGTTGCCCTGCACGTTGCTGTGCCCGCGAATGGGCGAGGGGCCGGCGCCGCGGCGTCCGATGTTGCCCCGAAGAAGCAGGAGGTTGACGATCTCGCGCACGGTGTCGACGCCGTGCTCGTGCTGACTGACTCCGAGGCACCAGCTGATGATCGTGCGCTCCGAGGCGAGGTACACGGCGGCGGCGGCACGGATCTGCTGCTCCGTCAGCCCCGACTGCGTGACGAGATCGGCCCAACTCGTGGCTTCGACCAGCGCGCGGTATGCCTCGACGCCCTCGGTCAGCGAGGCGAGGAACTCGGAGTCGAGCACCGACGGGTCGGAGGCGGCGGCCTCGAAGACGACCTTCGACATCCCGCGGATGAGCGCCAGATCGCCCCCGGGGCGCACCTGCAGGTTCATGGTGCTCGTGCCCGTGGCCTTGAAGCGAGCCATGTCGACGAAGTCGTGCGGCACGATCGTGCGTGTGGCGCCGGCCTCGACGAGAGGGTTGACGTGCACCACCTGGGCTCCGCGCTTCACGGCATCCGACAGCGCTGTGAGCATACGCGGGGCGTTGGAGGCCGCATTGACCCCGAGCACGAAGAGCGCATCGCAGTCATCCCAGTCCTGAAGATCGACCGTGCCCTTGCCGGTCGCGATCGAGGCCTTGAGCGCGCGACCTGATGCCTCGTGGCACATGTTCGAGCAGTCGGGCAGGTTGTTCGTGCCGTACTCGCGCACCATAAGCTGATAGAGGAAGGTGGCCTCGTTGCTCAGCCGGCCCGAGGTGTAGAAGGCGGCCGCATCCGGGCTGTCGAGCCCCTGCAGCTCGTCGCCGACGAGCGCGAACGCGTCATCCCACGAGATCGGCACGTAGTGGTCGGTGGCCGCGTCGTAGACCATCGGCTCGGTCAGTCGCCCCTGATCTTCGAGGTCGAAGTCGGGCCAGGTGGCGAGCTCGGTGACCGTGTGCTCGGCGAAGAAGCGGCGGTCGACCCGCTTGCGCGTCATCTCCCACGTGACGTGCTTGATGCCGTTCTCGCAGATGTCGAGCTTCAGGTTGCCGAGGTCGTCGGGCCAGGCGCACCCGGGACAGTCGTAGCCCGAGATCGGATGGTTCATCTTCAGCATCGCGAGAGGGCCGGCGATCGGCTCGCTCTCGCGCAGCACCACACGCCCCACCGACACGGCGGCACCCCACCCGGCGGCCGGGTGGGCATAGGGCTTGCGCGACCAGGCCCGATCGGTGCGAGGCCCGTAGCCACCCTGGCGCGGTTCGGCGGGCATCAGCCCGAAGGCCGTCCCCGACGTTCCCGAAGCGTCTGACGTCCCCTGACTATCGAGCATGGCTCGCTCCTTCCGCCGAGTGCTCCGACGCCCCGAGTGCCGCAGCGTCGTCGATGCGCACCCGATGCGCGTGGGTATAGATGTTCATCGACCGCCCGCGCACGAACCCCACGAGCGTCACACCCGACTCATCCGCCAGCTCAGCGGCGAGAGACGAGGGGGCCGACACCGCGCTGAGCAGTGGGATGCCGGCCATCGCCGCCTTCTGCACCAGCTCGAAGCTCGCCCGCCCCGAGACCTGAAGCACCTGTCGTCGCAACGGCAGCCTGTCGTTCAGCAACGCCCAGCCCACCACCTTGTCGACCGCGTTGTGTCGTCCGACATCTTCTCGCAGCACCAGGAGCTCACCCGAATCGGCGTCGAAGAGCGCAGCGGCGTGCAACCCGCCGGTCTTGTCGAACGCCGCCTGCTCGGCGCGCAGCCGATCGGGCAAGGCCGCGATCTGCCCTGCTCCGACCCGCACGTCTTCGTCGCCGATCGGATGCTGCGAGACCGTGCGCACCGCGTCGATGCTGGCCTTGCCGCACACACCGCACGAGCTGGTCGTATAGAAGCGTCGAGCCGCATCGGGGTCGGGAAGCGCCACCCCGTGCGCGAGGCCGATATCGAGCACGTTGTAGGTGTTCTCCTGGCCGCCTGTTCCCGGCCCACCGCAATGGATCGCGGAATGGAAGTCCGCCGTCCGGGCGATGATCCCCTCTGACACGAGGAATCCGGCCGCGAGCTCGACGTCATGACCGGGAGTGCGCATGGTGACGGCGAGCGGGGACCCCGCCACCCTGATCTCCAGCGGCTCCTCGACCGCGAGCGTGTCGGCGCGACGAGTCGCACCCTCACCGAGGGTGAGCTTCAGAATCGGTCTCCGCGTCGTGATCCGCCCCACACGAGCGAGCGTACTCCGCGGGTCACGAGATCGGGACGATGCGTGATCCGCGGAGTGAGAGATGGGTAGCCTAGGCGCATGAGCGCGCCTCGCACCGCACGACGGACCCCCGCAACCCTCGCCATCACGGCGATCGGCGCCCTGGCATTGACCGCGTGCACCGGCGGTGGCGACGACGGCACGACCGGCGACGGAGGCCAGGCGTTCCCTGACGACGGATGCACGCACATCACCGTCGCGACCTCGTCGGAGAAGGTCAACATGCTCGACGAGCTGGCCAAGGCCTTCAAAGACTCCCCCGAGCACGAGGGGCTCGAGACCTGCGCCACCGTGCGACCGACCAATGTCTCGTCCGGCAACGCGACGCGGTTCCTCACGTCGGGTGAGGACTGGCCGAGCGACGATCAGGCGCTGTGGCCGACGCTGTGGTCGCCGGCATCCACCGTCTGGACCGATCGCGTCGCCGCGGCCGCGTCGTCCGGGCTGGTCGGGGATCCGAAGTCCTTCACGCGCACCCCTGTCGTGTTCGGGATGCCCGAGCCGATGGCCACGGCGCTCGGCTGGCCGAACACCCCGATCAGCATCACCGACCTCGAGAACCTCTGCCAGGACCCCGACGGCTGGGGAAGCGTCGGCAAGGACATCTGGGGGGCGTTCAAGATCTCGAAGACGAACCCGAACACGTCGACCACGGGGCTCTCGACCATCCTCATGCAGTCGTATGAGGCCACCGGAAAAGCCGAGGCGCTCACGTCGGCCGATGTCGAGGCCTCGGCCGATTTCTCACGGGTGTTCGAGGAATGCGTCATCCACTACGGCGACACCACCGGCAACGTGCTCTCGACTCTCTACGACGAGACGCAGAACGGGTCGAACGGCTCGGCGTACGTCTCGGCCGTCGCACTGGAGGAGACCTCGCTGCTCAACTACAACCAGGGCAACCCCGACTCGCACACCGTGCAGCCGGGAGAGACCCTGACCCCGCCGAAGACCAAGCTCGTCGCGGTCTACCCCGAGGGCGGATCGATGTGGTCGGACAACCCGATCACCGTGCTGGGCGCCGACTGGATCACGACCGAGCAGCGCACCGCGGGTGAAGCGTTCGCCGAGTTCGTGCAGACGACCGCGGCGCAGAAGATCCTGCCCGACTACGGCTTCCGTCCGCTCGACGAGTCGGTGCCGCTCGGCGACCTGTTCACCGCGAAGTTCGGTGTCGACCCCGCCCAGCCCGCGGTCACGCTGCCGAAGCCCGAGGTCGATGTGATCTCCACGGCGATCGACCAGTGGACGCAGGTGCGCAAGCCCTCGTCGGTTCTCGAGCTCATCGACATCTCGGGATCCATGGACGACCCGATCGGCGACGGACGCTCGCGTCTCGACGGAGCCATCGAGGGCGCGCAGACGACGCTGAATCACTTCCGACCCACTGATGAGATCGGCGTATGGGCATTCACCACGGGCATCTCGTCCGACGAGGGCGAGGGGATCCAGGTGCTCCGTGATGTGACCGCGCTCGGGTCGGACGGCGAGAAGCTCGACTCCTCGCTCGATGATCTGCGCTACGCGCAGCGCAACGGCACCCCGCTCTACGATTCGATCCTGCTGGCCTACGAGGCGATGAGCGATCGGGCCGAGCCCGGTCGCATCAACGCGATCGTCGTGCTCTCCGACGGTGAGGACACCGACTCCGGCATCTCTCTCGACTCGCTGATCGCGAAGATCGGGAAGAGCACGAAGGAGGGCGGAGACGACGCTCCGGTGCGCATATTCCCGATCGCGTATGGAGAGGGAGCAGACACCTCGGCGTTGCAGCGGATCGCGGATGTCACGGGCGGTCAGCTCTTCGACGCATCGAATGCGGAGCGGATCGACCTCGTCTTCGCCTCCGTGATCAACAACTTCTGAGGTCTCGGATGCCGTTTCTCTCCACGTCGAACAACCCGTGGCTCAACGATGCCGTCGAAGGAATATCGACGCAGAACATCTACGTGGACCCCGACGTCTCCGGCGGGCAGGCGCTGACCGATGCGGTCTCCGGAGTCGTGCCCGGCGACGGGTCGATCGCGGTGGTGGTGCTGCCGGCGGATGCTGCGCGAGACACCCCGTACAACACCTACATCCTCGAGCAGCTCAAGGCGGGCGCGAGCCAGAAGACCGTGATCGTCGCGGTCGGCGACGACTTGCAGGCCGCATCGGCGACGATCGGCGATGACGCGCTGCGCATCGCGAACGAGAACGAGTCATCTGGCGGGAGCCTGCAAGATCAGCTCGTCGAGACGGTGCAGGAGATCTCGGCCGAGACCCCGACGTCGCCGGGCGGCGGCGACGCAGGCGCGGGCGGAGCGGTGATCCCGCTCGTGATCGGCGGGGTCGTGCTCGTCGCGGCCGCCGTGACTACTTTCGGCCTGATCGCCCGTCGCCGACGGGCGCCTGCGGTGTCGACGGACCCGGTGCCCGCCGGCATCCGTCTGCGAGTGAACCGTCTGCGCGAGCTCCGCGCCGACTATGCGGCTGTGCCGGGCAGCCCTGTCGCCGCCGAGACGGCGGCGGGGATCGACGCGCTCGCCTCGCACGTCGAGCAGCTGTTCATCCGGCTCGACGCCAAGGCGGGAGAAGACCAGAGCGTGCTCGCCGAGGCCGAGTACTCCGACAAGCTCGCCCGCCTGGTGGCCGCTCTCGACCGCGACTACCTGCTCGACCTGCTCACACGGCCCGACCTGTGGGATGCCCCCGACGAGCGCATCGCCGAGGTGCGCGAAGCGCTGTCGTCGGTGACCACCCAGATCGTCGACAACATCAAGCAGGTCAATGCCCGCAAGGGACTGCTGTTCCAGGTGTCGCTCGACTCGCTGATCGGTCGCAGCGAGCTGCGGGACTGGGAGCGTCAGTTCAACCAGCGCTCCGGCGACTGAGCGCCGCTCAGCGCCTCGCGACAGCGCCGGCGTCGACGACCCGGCCGTCGACGAGGTGCAGCACCCCGTGCATGCGCGGCAGGTGCACGAGGTCGTGGGTCACGAGCAGCGTCGAAGTGTTCCGTTCGTCGGTGAGCCGCAGGATGAGGTCGATGATCGCAGCTCCGCGTTCCTGATCGAGAGCGCTGGTGGGTTCGTCGACCAGGAGCACGCTCGGATCGTTCATCAGGGCGCGGGCGATGTTGACGCGCTGACGCTGTCCGCCGGAGAGCTGGTGCGGCCTCTTGTGACCGTGCTCGGCGAGGCCGACAGCCGAGAGCAGCTCATCCGCACGAGCAGCTGCCTTGGAGCGATGGCGTCGGCTGTGCGGGGCCCCGAGCTCGTTCATGACGCTCAGCTGCTCGCGGGCCGTCAAGGACGGGATGAGGTTGGGCTGCTGGAAGACGATCCCGATCGTCTCCCGCCGCAGACGCGTCGCCTCGGCCGGGCTGAGTGCCGTGACGTCTCTGCCGTCGATGAGGATCTCGCCGGAGTCCGGACGCAGAAGGGTGCCGGCCACAGCCAGCAGGCTCGACTTGCCCGAGCCACTGGGGCCCGTGATCCCGGTGACCGTTCCGGGGTGGGCGGTGAGGGAGACGCCGTCCACGGCAGTCACCCGCGAGTCGCCGTCGGGAAAGGTCAGGGTGATGTCGTTCAGGCGGATCATCGGTTGCTCCCTAGTGCGGTGAGGGGGTCGGCGGAGGTGACGGATCGCAGGGCGAAGGCGGCGCCTGCGAGTCCGAGGGCGATCATGATGCCGCCCGGAAGGATCGTCGTGAGAGGACTCAGCAGGAACGGAAGGGCGGTGCCGGCGAGCAGGCCGAGCACGGTGACCAGCCCCAGTCCGAGGCCGATGCCGACCAGCAGGACTATCAGCGCCTGACCCAGTGCGTCGCGGATCAGGGATCGCGTGCTCGCGCCGAGTGCCTTGAGGACGGCGACGTCGCCCTTGCGCTGCATGGTCCACACGGTGAAGAAGGCGCCGATGACGAGTCCTGAGATGCCGAAGAGCATGGCCACCATGAGCATGAGCGATCCGATCTCGGAGCGGAAGGCGCTCAGCGCGGTCAGGGATCCGAGGGTCGTCTCGGAGATCGTGTCGTTCGCGGTGTCCGCGGCATCCCAGTCGGGGGCGCCGGAGACGGCGAGGACCGTGGCGTAGGCGTCGGGGTTGCCGGTGGATGCCGAATACGCCTGCCAGTCGTTCAGGGTCATCTGCACGACCGGCGTGTGGCTGTACCACGCGTCTCCCCCGATCGACTCGACGTCGTACGAGACTCCGGCGATCTCGATCTGCTCGCCGACCTTCACATCGAGCGCATCCGCGGCGGGCACCGAGAGGTGCAGCCGACCGTCTGCGGAGGGCGCACCGGCGTCGAAGCCGGGCTCGACGCCGAACACCGCGATCGCGGCGCGGGTGTCGTCTGTCTCGGCGCGGGTCTGGCTGATGCCCATGGGGCGGGCGTCGGTCACACCGGCCGTCGCCGCCCAGTCCTTCGCCTGCTGCTCGGTGATGGCGGAGTCCGCGAAGCTCGCCGCGCCGTCGCCACCCGAGGGGGCGGAGAACACGATGCGGTCTGCGGGAAGTGCGAGCACGCCCGAGACGTTCTGGATCGCGAGTCCCCCCGTCAGTCCGCTGAGGAACCCCACGAGAAGGGTGATGAGGGCGACGACGGAGCCGATGAGGATGAATCGCCCTCTGGCGAAGCGAAGATCGCGTAAAGCGACGAACATGATGAGCCTTTCCTGTCTCCGATGCGGCGACCATTCCACTCTCGCTGTCGGCGTCGACCCGGTCATCGGCCACCGGGACGGGCTTTCGCAGCCAGGATGAGGAGGCCTCGATCGTCCTTTCGGACGATGCGGCCGCTCGGTGCGTCGGCGTAGAGTTCGATCCATGGCGCATACCGCTCTGACCCCGGTGTTCGTGGGTCTGCGGACGGGTCTTCACGTTCTCTTCTTCGCCCTGACGGGGGTCGTCATCGCGCGGGCGGTGCTCGACCCGTCGGATTCGAGCGTCACAGCGATCGTCCTCGCCGTGATCGTCGCGGCGACATACGCATCGGGGATCCTCCTCACTCGCGTCTCCGCCGGGCGACGGCTGATCTCACTGATCTGGTTGGCCCTGCTCTCGGCGGAATGGCTGGGGCTGCTCTGGGTGAGCGCCGACGCCGCCTACCTGGTCTTCCCGCTGTTCTTCCTGTTCCTGCACCTACTGGGGCGCTGGGTGGGATCCGCCGCGATACTCGTGTCGACGATCGTCGCGGTGTGCGCGCTCGGCATACGTGGCGGGTGGAGCGTCGGCGGGGTCGTCGGCCCTTTCGTCGGCGCCGGCGTCGCCCTCCTGATCGGCCTCGGATATCAGGCTCTGGCGCGAGAGGCGCAGCAGCGCGAAGCACTGGTGCGCGAGCTGCTCGCGACCCGCGGAGAGCTCGCCGCGCGGGAGCATGAATCCGGCGTCCTCGCAGAACGCGCCCGACTCGCCCGCGAGATCCACGACACGCTCGCGCAAGGACTCTCCAGCATCCAGATGCTGCTGCATGCCGCGGAACGCGCCGACGACACGCGCCCGGGGATCGAGCACATCCGGCTCGCGCGCGAGACGGCCGCAGCGAACCTCGTCGAGGCGCGGCGATTCATCCGCGAGCTGGCACCTCCGCAGCTCGACGACCAGACCCTCGGCGGGGCTCTGCGTCGACTGGCCCGAACGCAGTGGGCGACGCAGGGGCTCGACGTGCAGGTGCGGGTGTCCGACACGATCGTCCTGCCCATGCACCTGCAGACGGCACTGCTGCGCATCACGCAGGGTGCGATCGCCAACGTCATCCAGCACGCTCATGCGAAGACGGCGACGGTCACCATCGGCGTCGAGAACGACCGCCTGCGCTTCACGGTCGAAGATGACGGAACAGGTTTTGACGCGGAGCACCCCGAGCCGGGCACGGCCGAGCGATCGGATTCCTTCGGCCTGCGCGCCACCGCCGAGCGCGTGCAGCAGCTGGGCGGACGGCTCGAGATCGACACCGCGTCGGGCCGGGGAACGACACTCACCGTCGACCTCCCCCTGACGGAGTTCGCATGATCCGCCTCGTCATCGCCGACGACCACCCCATCGTCCGCGCGGGTCTCACGGCCCTGTTCAGCCTCGAAGCGGATCTCGAGGTGGTCGCAGAGGCATCGACACCCGACGAGGCCGTCGCCTGCGCCGAGCGCGAGAATCCCGACGTCGTGCTGATGGACCTGCAGTTCGGTTCTCACTCCCTGGCCACGGGGGTGGACGCGACTCGACGCATCCGCGCGCTCGAGGCTCCGCCCTACGTGCTCGTGCTCACGAACTACGACTCGGATGCCGACATCCTCGGCGCCGTCGAGGCCGGTGCGAGCGGCTATCTGCTGAAAGACGCCCCGCCGCACGAGCTGACCGCCGCCGTGCGCGCGGCGGCCGCCGGAGAGAGCGCGCTCGCGCCGGTGATCGCCTCCCGACTGCTGGATCGCATGCGGGCGCCGCGGGTCAGCCTCAGCAGCCGCGAGATCGAGGTGCTCGAGCTCGTCGCCGCCGGACGATCGAACAGCGAGGTGGCAGACCAGCTCTTCGTCAGCGAGACGACCGTGAAATCGCATCTCGCGCACATCTTCTCGAAGCTCGATGTCACCTCACGCACCGCCGCGGTCTCGGCGGCCCGTCGGAAGGGCATTCTCCGCTGAGACCTGTGGAGTACCGCTCGCGGTGCTCAGATGTCGTACGCGGCGCGTCGATGCGCGACACGGACGACTGTCACGAGTACCTGCTCGTCGATGACCTCATAGAGAACCCGAAAGTCGCCGACGCGTATTCTCCAGGCGTTGTCGTACCCGGACAGCTTGCGGCATCCATGCGGACGCGGGTCGTGCTCGAGATCGGCCACCCCGCCGAGTATCCGTCGGCGGATCTGCGGGTCGAGCTTGCGGATCTCTCTGGCAGCCGCAGTCGTGAACTCGACCCGAAAGCCCGTCACGCGACTTCTGCGCGCAGCTCATCCAGCGACACGCGCTGACCGTCATCGGCCGCTCGAGCGGCCGCGAACTCGGCGACGTCGCGGGCCGCCTCGAGTTCTTCGAGCAGCTCGAGATCATCGACGCTGATCACCACGGCCGTCAGCTTGCCATGGCGCGTGACGCCCACGCGCTCTGCGCCGTAGGCGACCCCGCCGAGGACATCGGCAAGGCTGTCACGCAGATCCTTCGACGGCACGCTGCGACTGATCGTTTTCATATGTCAAGAATAGCACTTATGTACATAATGCCTACATTCTGCTCCGCCGGCTGCTGCAAGACGCGCCCCTCAGGAGGCGGGCGGCGGAGCGGTCGACGCGCGCACGATCAGCTGCGAGCCGAGGGTCACGACGTCGTCGATCGCGGTGCCGTTCATCGCCTGCAGCAGCAGGTCGACGGCGAGAGCGCCGCTGCGCTCGATCGGCATCCGCACCGTCGTGAGAGCCGGGGTGACCGCACCCGCGAGGTCGATGTCGTCGATTCCGACGATGCTGATGTCGGCGGGGCACCGCTTGCCGAGCTCGAGGAGTCCCGCCTCGAGGCCGAGCGCGACGAGGTCGTTGTACGCGATCACGGCCGTGGCGCCGCTCGCTGCGGCGGGGGCCGCGGCAGCTCGCCCACCCTGGATCGAGGCTGCGTGGTGACTGAGACCCGTGAGGCGGATGCCGTGGCGCTCGCACGCCCGAGCCACAGTGTCGGCGCGCCGCGCGTCGGCCCAGGATCCACGCGGACCCGCGGCGTACGCGATGTGAGTGTGGCCGAGAGCGGCGAGGTGCTCGATCGCCTGAGAGGGGCCGTGCTCGGGATCCATCAGCACGCACGGCGCGCCGTCGATCTGGCGGTTGACCACGACGCACGGGGTGTCGCCGATCAGGTCAAGCACATCGGCGTCGGGCAGACGCGGCGAGCACAGCAGCATCCCGTCGAGCTTGCGGGCCTGCTCGATCTGCTCGCGTTCGCGGCGCAGGTCTTCGTCGGCGTCGAAGAGCACGATGCGGTGGCGACCATGCCATGCCTGCCCCTGGATCGCCTTGAGCAGCGTCGCGTACACCGGGTTCGCGACGTCGGGAACGACGACACCGAACGTGCGGGTGGCGGTGGCAGACTGCGACGTCGCGTAGCCGAGCTCGCCCGCGGCCTCGAGCACGCGGCCCAGCGTGGGCGGAGCGAGACGGTCGGGCTCTCCGAAGGCACGCGACGCGGTCGAGATGGACACGCCTGCGCGTCGTGCCACACCCGTCAACGTCGCTGCCATTCGATCTCCCACCCTCGCAGGCAATCCTACGATCCTCATCCCCGATGTAAAACGGCTTGACAAGTTTGTACAAACACTGCACACTAATTTTCATGACGATCAACGCCGATCACCCTCAGCGGTGCGCGGCCCCGAGCGAAGGAGCCACCGCGTGAGCATCCCAGCACCGGCCCTGCGCCGCACGACCTCTGCGACCGCATCCCCTCTGGTCGCCCCGACCGCTGCAGGCATCCTGCACCTCGGACTTGGCAGCTTCCACCGCGCACACCAGGCCGTCTACACCGCTGCTGCCCTGCAGTCCGCCGGCGGCGACTGGGGGATCATCGGCGTCGCCTCGCGTTCGCGCTCCATCGTCGACGCGATGCACGCCCAGGACATGCTGTACTCGGTCGCGACCATCGCCCCCGGCACCACGTCGCTGACGATCCCCGGCGTGCACACCGACGCCTTCGTCGGCGCCGAGCAGCCCGAGCGCGTCGTCTCTCAGATCGCCGACCCCGGCATCCGTATCGTGACCCTCACGGTCACCGAGAACGGCTACAGCTACTCCCCCGCGACGCAGCACCTCGACCTCGATGACGACATCGTGCGCTCCGACCTCCGAGGCGGCGCGGCCCGGTCGACCATCGGCCAGCTCGCCCGCGGACTGCAGGCGCGTGCCGCGGCCGGGGGCGCACCGATCTCGATCCTCAGCTGCGACAACCTGTCGTCGAACGGCGCTCACACCGAGAAGCTCGTCCGCGAGTTCCTGCACGAGCTTCCCGGCTCCGAAGGCGCAGACGCACTCGCGTTCCTCGACCGCGCCGTGTCATTCCCCTCGAGCATGGTCGACCGCATCGTGCCGTCGACCACCGCCGAGCTGCGCACCCGCGTCAGCACCCTGCTCGGTGCCCGCGACGACATCCCCGTGCCCGCCGAGCCGTTCACGATGTGGGCGATCGAAGACCGCTTCGCCGGCGGTCGCCCCGCGTGGGAGGCCGGCGGCGCCGTGTTCACCGACGAGGTCGGACGCTACGAGCAGATGAAGGTGCGCCTGCTCAACGGCACACACTCTCTCATCGCCTACCTCGGCGCGCTCAGCGGTGTCGGCACGATCCCCGAGGCCATCGGACTCGACGGCATCGAGAGCGCGGCGCGCGCCGTGCTGCGCGACGAGTACGAGCCCTCGATCGAGGTTCCGTCCGGCGTCGACATCCGCGCCTACGAGAGCGAGCTGTTCGAGCGCTGGGCCAACAGCGCACTGGGGCACCGCACCAGCCAGGTCGGTACCGACGGTTCGGTCAAGCTGCGCCAGCGCATCCCCGAGCCCGCTCTTCTCGTTCTGCGCGACGGCGGGATGCCGCACCTGATCGCCCTGACGGTCGCCGGATACCTGTCGTGCATCGCGCCGCTGCCCGGATTCGACCCCCCCCCGCCCCCCCCCCCCCCGCCCCCCCCCCCCCCCCCCCCCCCCCCCCCCCCCCCCCCCCCCCGCCCGCCGCCCCCCTCCCCCCCCCCCCCCCCCCCCCCCCCCCCCCCCCCCCCCCCCCCCCCCCCCCCCCCCCCCCCCCCCCCCCCCCCCCCCCCCCCCCCCCCCCCCCCCCCCCCCCCCCCCCCCCCCCCCCCCCCCCCCCCCCCCCCCCCCCCCCCCCCCCCCCCCCCCCCCCCCCCCCCCCCCCCCCCCCCCCCCCCCCCCCCCCCCCCCCCCCCCCCCCCCCCCCCCCCCCCCCCCCCCCCCCCCCCCCCCCCCCCCCCCCCCCCCCCCCCCCCCCCCCCCCCCCCCCCCCCCCCCCCCCCCCCCCCCCCCC
>NZ_JAGGPD010000084.1:0-1981 GCF_018613995.1 Microbacterium sp. ISL-103
GCCCACCGGCGGCGTCAGCCCCGACAATCTCGCCGACTGGTTCCGCGCCGGAGCCGTCGCCGTCGGCGCGGGTGGCGACCTCGCCAATGGCGCCTCGCTCGCGGCATCCGACTGGGCCGACATCGAACAGCGCTCGGCACGCTTCGCCGCAGCGCTCGCAGCGACCCGCGCGTGAGTCAGCCGATGACCCGGTGATCGAACTCGCACCCCTCGCCTGGGCGGCGCTCGGCCTCGCGGCCGTCACGATCGGCATCTCGAAGACCGCGCTCCCCGGAGGCAGCATCCTGGCCATCGCGCTGTTCGCGACCGTGCTGCCCGCCCGCACGTCGACCGCGGCGATGCTCCTGCTGCTCATCGTGGGCGATGTCTTCGCGCTGATCACCTATCGCCGTCACGCGCACTGGCCGACGCTGCTGCGCCTCGCACCCGCCGTGCTCGCGGGGCTGCTGGCCGGATTCGCCTTTCTCGCGCTCGCGGGCGACGGCATCGTGCGGCGGGCGATCGGCGTGATCCTGCTGGCGATGATCGCCGTGACACTGTGGCGGAGGTGGCGGCAGAACCGAGCGGATGCCGTGTCATCGGCGCCCGGCGGCATCGTGCTCTCGGGGGTCTACGGCACCCTCGGCGGCTTCACGACCATGGTCGCGAACGCCGGTGGACCCGTCATGTCGATGTACTTCCTCGCGACGCGCACGCCCGTGCAGGTGTTCCTCGGCACCTCGGCGTGGTTCTTCGCGATCATCAACCTCGTGAAGATCCCGTTCCTCGCAGGGCTCGGCCTGTTCGAGGGACACGTGCTGCTGATGGATGCCGTGCTCGCGCCGCTCGTCGTGATCGGCGCCCTCGTCGGCATCCGCCTCGCGAAGAGCATGAACCAGGTGCTGTTCGACCGCATCGTGATCGTGCTGACGATCGCCGGCGCTCTCTACCTGCTGTTCTGAGCGTTGCGGCAGCGCCTCAGTCGAGGAAGATGTCGGGGAACAGCCGGTCGTCGGGTGTGCCCGGCACGGCGGCGTAGCCCGAGAAGTCGGTCACGCCGTCGGCCTCGAGCACGTCTTCGACGATCAGCGTCTGGCCCGTGTACTCCGCCGCGGGCTTGAGCAGCACGGCGTAGGCGGCGTCGGCGTAGATGTCGGGGGTGCGACTCGCGGCCATGACCTTGTCGCCGCCGAGCAGGTTCTGCACTGCGGCGGTGGCGATGGTCGTGCGCGGCCACAGGGTGTTGGCGGCGATGCCGTCGCGGGCGAATTCCGCTGCGAGCCCGAGCGTGACCATCGTCATGCCGAACTTGGCGAGCGTGTACCCGGTGTGCGCACCGAGCCACTTCGGTGTGGGGTTCAGCGGCGGTGACAGCGAGAGGATGTGGGGGTTCTCGGCATCCTTGAGGATCGGAACCGCCGCGCGCGAGAGCATGAACGTGCCGCGCACGTTGACGTCCTGCATCAGGTCGTACTTCTTGGCGCCGAGGTCGAGCGAGCGCGACAGGTCGATGACGCTGGCGTTGTTGATGACGATGTCGATGC
This sequence comes from Microbacterium sp. ISL-103, assembly GCF_018613995.1. Taxonomy (GTDB): domain Bacteria; phylum Actinomycetota; class Actinomycetes; order Actinomycetales; family Microbacteriaceae; genus Microbacterium. The sequence continues at coordinate 1,524 of NZ_JAGGPD010000084.1, forward strand.
CGCCGAATTCGCCCTGCGTCTTCAGCACGGCCTCGGTGATGTCGTCATCGTCGCGCACGTCGCCGACGATCGGCAGCGCCTGTCCACCCGCCGCCCGGATCTGCTCGGCCGCGGAGTGCACCGTGCCCTCGAGCTTGGGGTGCGGGGTGTCGGTCTTCGCGAGCATCGCGATGTTCGCACCGTCGGCTGCGGCGCGCAGGGCGATCGCGAGTCCGATGCCGCGGCTGCCGCCGGACATGAGGATGGTCTTGCCTGCCAGTGACATGGATTCTCCTTGGAGCTGTAAGGCGTGCGGGTTACTTCGGCGCCATGCGAATGGCGCCGTCGAGACGGATCGTCTCGCCGTTGAGGTAGCCGTTCTCGACGATCTGCTGCACGAGCGCGGCGTATTCGTCGGGTCGGCCGAGACGCGAGGGGAACGGCACCTGCTGACCGAGTGAGTCCTGCGCCGCCTGCGG
>NZ_JAGGPD010000084.1:2035-7712 GCF_018613995.1 Microbacterium sp. ISL-103
GCCGATCTGACCGTCGAAGGCCGCCACACTCGCGGTGTTAACGATGACGCCGCGGTCGCCGTCATCCGTCGAGTCGTTCTTCGCGATCACGGCGGATGCCTGCGAGAGCACGTTGAACGTGCCGACCAGGTTGATGCGGACGATGCGCTCGAAGTCGGCGAGAACGGCCGGGTTGCCCTCGCGATCGAGCACCTTGGCGGGCGGGGCGATGCCCGCGCAGTTGACCACGATGCGAAGAGGCGCTGCGGCCTGCGCCGCGGCGGCGGCCGCGGCGGCGTCATCGGCGCTCGTGACATCACCCGCGGCGAACACCCCGCCGAGCTCGTCGGCGATCTCCGCACCCGCAGAGGAGGGGAGGTCGAGGATGGTCACGACGGCGCCGGCTGCGGCCAACTTCCGTGCGGTGGCGAGGCCCAGACCGGACGCACCGCCGGTGATGAGAGCACTCGAGCCCTGGATCTGCATGCGGTTCTCCTTCGAAACGTGTGCGACCCAGTGTCAGTTTAGCTGATTCCGAGTTTCAGCCGTTCTCCGGAGCCTGCTGTCGACCCCGTCGTCGATCCAGAGCCTACGTCACGACCACTCGCGCACGACCGCTCCCGCATGCGGGCGCCGATGCGTCCGTCACACGCCGAAGGGAGCGGACCCCCACGATCCTCCCCCTTCGACGCGACTCGGTGCGCTCACACCTCGATGAGCGCGGCGATGCCCTTCAGCTTGTGCCGGGCGAGGGCGAGGTTCGCGGCGGCCCGGTTGAGCACGAGGTAGATGAAGAGACCGTTCGCGCCCGTCGCGTTGAGCACGTTGATCAGGTGGTACTGCGAGCTGAGTGTGATGAGGATGTCGTCGATGTCGTCGGTGACGCCGAGGTCGCGCATCGTGGCGAGCTTCGCGCGCACGACGTTGGAGTTGCCCGCGGCCGCGATGCCGAGGTCGAACGACGGGTTGCCGCCCTGGGCGAGCGCCATGCCACTGCCGTAATCGACGATGGCGGCGCCGGTCGCGCCTTCGATGGCGAGCAGCTGCTGCAGCGCGTCGTCAAGTGAACTCATGTTGTTGTGCTCCTCAATGGTCGTGCGTGCATCCCCGACACCGCCTTCTCCGCCGAGGTCGCCCTCGCCGGATGCCTGGGCGTCCTCCGCCCAGATCCACTCGACGAACTGGGCGAGGTCCCGTTCGTCGGGCTCCGCAGACGAGATCGCCGGAGCCTTGGGCAGGCCGACCGCGGGTGCGGACGACGAGTCGTCGGCATCGCTGCCGTGCCGTCGCCACCACTGCGACCGGGACGAAACGCGCACGGAGACCTCTGTGTGTCTGATGGGATGGGTGATGCGGTCGCCGACGGCGACCGGGACTGAGACTAACTGCGTCCGACCCCTCAGAACCGGGAGAATACGTGCATACCGATATACATTGCGGGAGGAGCGAAGCATGAGCATTCCTGCCCCATCCCTTCCGATCCCGACCCGGGTGCGCACCCTCGCCGACGGCGCCGAGCTGACGCCCGTCTGGCTCAACGGCATCGGCGGGCTCACCTTCCGCACCGACGACGGTCGCTACATCAAGTGGGGTCCGCACGACGCCGAGGCGAACATGCGCGACGAGGCTGAGCGCATGCGCTGGGCGCGGCGCTGGATCACGGTGCCGGAGGTGCTCGACCAGGGCCAGGATGCGACTCACGAGTGGCTTGTCACCGCTGCCCTTCCGGGTCACAGCGCGGTCGACCCCCGCTGGAGCGACGATCCCGGGACATCCGTGCGCGCGGTCGGTGCCGCCCTGCGCGCTATGCACGACGCGCTGCCCGTCGACGACTGCCCCTGGTCGTGGAGCCCCGAGTGGAGGATCGCGAACGCCGTCGAGCGTGGTGTCGTCGTGCCCGACGACCTGCGCACGCCGCCGCCGGTCGATCTGCTCGTGGTGTGCCACGGCGACGCGTGCATGCCCAACACCCTGCTCGACGACGACGGCCGTCCACTCGCGCACGTCGACCTCGCAGCCCTCGGCGTCGCCGACCGCTGGGCGGACATCGCCGTCGCCTCGATGAGCACACAGTGGAACTTCGGCCACGGGTGGGAAGACGCTCTCATCGAGGCCTACGGCGTCGAACCCGACCGGGAGCGGCTGGAGTACTACCGAAGGCTCTGGAACGAGACCTGAGAGTCACTCCCTCAGGTCGAGTTCCGCATCTTCGTGCAGCACCACGCGAATCTCCGCGATCCGTCGCCGGTCGACAGCCGTGACGCGGATCGTCGCGCCGGGCACCTCAACCGAATCGCCGACCACCGCGAGGCGGCCGAGCATCTCGGTCACGAATCCCGCAACCGTGTCCGACGCGCCGCGGGGCAGAGCGATTCCGGTGATCTCGGCGAAGTCCTGCAGGTTGAGGCGGCCGTCGAGGGCGCCGCCGGCATCCGTCATCCGGTCTTCCGTGTCGTACTCGTCGAAGATCTCGCCGACGACCTCTTCGACGAGGTCTTCGAGGGTCACGATGCCGTCGGTGCCGCCGTATTCGTCGACGACCACGGCGATGTGATGACCGGCCGCCCGCATGCGGGTCAGGGTCGGCAGCACGCCCGCGGTCGACGGCACGTACTCGACAGGACGCATGAGGCTGGTCACGGCGCGAGTCGAGTCCTCGGCCGCGGCCTCGAACAGATCGCGCACGTGCACGAAGCCCACGACGTCATCGAGCGACGTGTCGACCACGGGGTAGCGCGAGAACGGCAGCTCCCTGACCTGCGCGATGGCCTCTGTCAGAGTCGCCGTGCCGTCGAGGGCGACGACCTCGGGGCGGGGTCGCATGACCTCGCTCACCTGGCGGCCGCGCAGCGACAGCACGTCGTCGAGGATCCGACGCTCGTCGTCGGGGAGGCTCTGGTGCGTCGCGACGATGTCACGCAGCTCCTCCTCGCTGAGCTCGTCCGCCGCCTTGTTCGGATCGCCGCCGAGCAGTCGCACGACCGCGTTGGTCGACACCGAGAGCAGCCAGATGACCGGTCGCATGATCGTGGCGAAGCCGTCGAGCACCGGTGCCACCGCGTAGGCGAACTGCGCGTTGCGCTGGATCGCGAGGCGCTTGGGCACGAGCTCTCCGAGCACGAGCGACAGATACGCGATCACCAGCGTGAGCAGCACTGTCGCGAGCGTCATGGCCAGCGGGGCCCCGATGCCGAGGTTCTCGAGCAGCGGCGCGACCGACGGGGCGATGGATGTCGCGCCGTAGGCGGCCGACGCGAAGCCGGCGACCGTGACACCGATCTGCACGGCGGAGAGGAAGGTGTTGGGGTTGCGGGCGAGGCCCGCGACTTTCTCGCCGCGCTTGCCACGAGCCGCGATGGCGTTGATCTGGCTCTCGCGCAAGGTGACGAGCGCCATCTCGGTGGCGGCGAACACGCCACCGACGAGGACGAACACGAACACCAAGGCGATGTTCACCGCGAGGTCACCCATCAGCGGGTCACCTCGAGCGGTGCGGGGGGGCCCGAGGTCATTCGGGCACCGGGTCTGTCAGGGTCTGCGGACGCGTCGGAGCGGCGCGACTGGTTCACGAGTGTTCCTTCTGTGTGTCGGTGGTGAGGGATGCAGAGGTCGAGGAGGCGTCGTCGATCGCGTCGCGCTTGTCGTCGCGCCGCGTCTTCATGAGGCTGGCGATGGTGGCGACCGCGATGGTCGCGCCGATGAAGACCAGCGAGAACCAGATCGGGATCTCGGGAGCCCACAGCATCGGCTCGCCGCCGTTGATGAACGGCAGCTCGTTGACGTGCATCGCGTGCAGCACGAGCTTGACGCCGATGAAGGCGAGGATGACCGCGAGCCCCTGCGCGAGGTACACGAGGCGCTGCAGCAGACCGCCGATGAGGAAGTACAGCTGGCGCAGACCCATCAGCGCGAACGCGTTGGCCGTGAAGACGATGTACGCCTCTTCGGTCAGACCGTAGATCGCGGGGATCGAGTCGACCGCGAAGATCAGGTCGACGAAGCCGATCGCGATGATGACGAGGAACATCGGCGTGAAGAATCGCTTGCCGTCGCGCTGCACCGTCAGGCGGTCGCCGTTGTACTCGTCGCTCACCGGAAGGATGCGGCGCACGAAGCGCATGAATCGGCCGTTGGCCGGGTTGTGATCACCCTGCGCGAAGGCCTGGCGATAGGCGAGGAACAGCAGCAGGGCGCCGAACAGGTAGAAGATCCACGAGAAGTTCTCGATCAGCGTGGCGCCGAGGGCGATGAACCCACCGCGCATGATCAGCGCGATCACGATGCCGATCATCAGCACCTTCTGCTGGTATATGCGCGGCACCGCGAAGCCCGTCATCACGATCAGGAAGACGAAGAGGTTGTCGATTGACAGCGCCTTCTCGGTGAGGTACCCGGCGAAGTACTCGCCGCCGTACGTCCACCCCGAGACGGTGCCGATGCCGACGCCGAAGAGCAGCGCAAGACCGATGTAGAAGGCCGACCACCGGGCGGACTCACCGATGGTGGGCTCGTGGGGCTTTCGCACGTGGGCGAAGAACTCGTACACGAAGAAGGCGATCGTGACGGCGATCGTGATGATCCACACGAGGGGGGTGATGTTCAAGGAGGTCTCCAAAGACGAGGCGTGACGATGTCGACGCCAAGGTCTTCTCCATCCTCGCGAACGAGAACCGGGGACCCGGGATGCAGGGACATCCGTAATGACGAGCCGCCCGTGGTGGAGTACTCCCCTTGGGTTCGCTCCATGCTAGCGAATACATCGGCATTCCACCTTTGAGGAAGCTGAGCATGGGCTGATCGCCCTGGATGGTCCTCGGATGCGGACTGCCGCAGGTCAGGATGTCGGGCCGAGGATGAAGTTCCACGCCCCCGTCAGCACCGCCACCGTGATCGCGACCGCCGGGATCACCGCCGCCACCGCCACGAGGATCGTGTCGCCCCGATCCCACCTCGACTCCCGCGCCCAGGATCGCGGACCCGTGCCACCGAAGCCGCGTGCCTCCATCGCGGTGGCGAGGGATGACCCCCGGCGGATCGCGAGCACGAACAGCGCGAACGCCATGCCGAACCCCCGACGGATGCGGCCCTCGTCGGCCACGCCACGCGCCCTCCGTGCGAGCGAGAGCGCGCGCCAGTCCTCGACGAGCAGGCCCAGCATCCGCATCCCGGCGAGCGCCCCCACGACGAATCGCGCCGGCAGCTTCACCCGCTGAGCCAGATCGTCGGCGAGATCGGTGGGATCGACCGTGATGAAGAGCACGACCGCGGGGAGGCCGATCGCGAGCACGCGCACCGCGGTCGCCGCGGCGAGCGCGAGCGATCCATCGCTGATGCGCATCACGAACCACTCGAAATGGATCGTGCCGCTGGTCGCGCCGTAGAGGGCGATGGTGACCGCGCTCAGGGGGGCGGCGATCCACAGCACGGCGGTGCGCGTCCAGAACTCCTTGGCCCGGAGCCCCGCGAGCAGCAGCAGCGGGATCTCGAGCAGCAGCGCGACGGATGCCGAGACGACGTCGATCGTCAGCACGAGCGGGAGGGCGATGAGGAGCGCGGCCGCCAGCTTGGCGAGCGCGGAACGGGGTGCGATCGGCCCCGGACGATCGATGCGGGCGGTCAGCGGGTCGATCACGACGCGCTCACCTCGATGCGCCGGGCGTGCAGGGCGCGCAGCCCCGCCTCGTCGTGACTGATCGCG
>NZ_JAGGPD010000085.1 GCF_018613995.1 Microbacterium sp. ISL-103
GCACAGGAAGTCGGCAGCCCCGTCGCCAACCGCGCGCAGGTCGACGGTCCCGCAGCCCACATGCGCGTCGCACAGCAGATCCTGCGTGGCTATCCCTTCGAGACGAGGATGGGCAGCGCCATCGTCCGCAGGGAAGCCATAGGCGTATGCGCCCTCATCTCCCCGTGGAACTGGCCGATTCAGACCGGAGTCATCAAATCCATCTACGCAATCGCCGCCGGCTGCACCGTCATCGCGAAGCCGAGCATCAACTCGGCAGCGAGCGGGGCGCTTCTCGCGCAGGTCATGGACGACGCACAGGTCCCTGCCGGTGTCTTCAACCTCATCAGCGGGAAGGGCCGCGACGTCGGGGACGCTCTTTCGCGCCACCCGGGCATCGACATGATCTCGTTCACAGGATCCACCGGTGCAGGGCGGACCGTCGGCGCGGCGGCCGCTCAGACCGTCAAGCGCGTGTGCTTGGAGCTAGGCGGCAAGTCCGCCAACGTCGTCCTCCCCGACGCCGATCTCGAAAAGGCAGCCCGCTGGACAGTGCAGCGAGCCTTCTTCAACGCCGGCCAGTCCTGCCACGCTCCAACGCGACTCCTGGTCCACGAAAGCCAGGTGGACCAGATCACCCCCTATCTCGTTAGCGAGGCCGAACAGTTCATCCTCGGCGACCCGCTCGACCCGGGAACGACCATGGGACCGGTGGTGAGCAAGGGCCAGTACGACTCGATCCGCGATCACATTCAGAGCGGTCTGGACGAAGGCGCACGCCTCATCGTCGGCGGGCTCGACAGCCCCGACGGACGCAGCAACGGGTTCTTTGTCCGCCCCACGGTGTTCACGGGAGTCAGCGCAGATATGCGCATCGCTCGCGAAGAGATTTTCGGGCCGGTGCTCTCCGTCATCTCGTACCGCGATGAGGCGGACGCGATCCGCATCGCCAACGACACCCCGTATGGGCTGGGTGCGTTCGTCTTCGGCTCCGATGCCGCTGCACGCGCTGTCGCTAACGAGCTGCGCGCCGGTCGCGTCAGCGTCAACGGCGCCCCCACCGACTCGTACGCCCCGATGGGCGGTTACAAGGAATCGGGCATCGGGAGGTCGATGGGGCGGTATGGCTTCGAAGAGTACCTGGAACTGAAGTCCGTCTACGGCTTCGAGGCCGAAGCACAATCACTGCCAGGGCCGGATGCCGTGATCTCGCACCCGACGGAGGAGAACCGATAATGACCACCGACACCACTCCGCTGCTGAGAAATCACGTCAAAGAGAAACTCTCCCGCGGAGAGCCCGTCTACTCGATGACCGTTCGCCTCGTCCGAACGGTCGATGTCGCGTCCATCGCATACACCGCCGGGTTCGACTCGGTGTACATCGACATGGAGCACAGCTCCTTCCCCTTGGAGGCTGCGGGACAGATCTGCCTGGCCTGCAACCACCTGGGCGTGACCCCACTCGTGCGCGTGCCCGGACTGGACACCGCGTTCATCGCACGCGTCTTGGACTCTGGGGCCATGGGCATCATCGTTCCGGATGTTCAGACCGCAGAGGCCGCACGAGCGGCGGTGGCCGCCGTGAAGCACGCTCCGCTGGGCAACAGATCGCTTGCCGGAGCTGCACCGCAACTGAACTTCCAGACGCTGCCACCGGACCGCGTGGTCCGTGAGCTCGACGACGCCTCCATGGTCGTGGTGATGGTCGAGTCACGCGAAGGACTCGACGCTGTCGAAGAGATCGCGCAGGTGCCGGGCGTGGACATGATCCTTGTCGGCGCGAACGACCTCAGCGTGGACCTCGGCATCGCGGGAAAGATGGATGACCCGCAGATCGACGCAGCGTTCCATCGTGTCATCGCCGCGTGCCGCGCTAACAACAAGCACATCGGACTGGGCGGGCTCGGCAACTGGCCGGACCTGATTCGTAAGTACCTCGACCTGGGCGCCGGGTACGTCTCCACCGGCAATGACATCACCTTCCTCTCGGCGATGGCCGCGCAGAAGCGCCGCCAGTTCGACTGACCCAGAGGAGTCATGAGATGAGGATCTGTGTTTTTGGCGCGGGCGCCGTCGGGGGCCACATCGCCGGTCGGCTCGGCGCCGTCGGCCAGCATGTCTCCGTCATCGCCAGAGGCGAGCAGCTCGAAGCGATTCGAGGCCGTGGGCTGCGCGTCGAGACGCGAGACGGCGTGCTCGAGTCGACCCCGTACGCCACAGCCCGCCCGGAGGAGCTGCCTTCGCAGCATGTCGTCATCGTCGCGGTGAAGGCGCAGTCACTGCCGCAGATCGCCGCACCACTCTCCCGGCTCCTGGATGACGACACCCGTGTCATCTTCGCCACCAACGGCATCCCCTGGTGGTACTTTCACGGGCTTCGTGGCCCGTACGCGGAAGAGCGACTGCCCCTGCTGGACCCGACCGGGGCGCTGCGAGACCTTGTCCGCCCAGAACGAGCGGTCGGCGCCGTGGCCTATACGGCGGGCACGCTGCTCGCCCCAGGCGTCGTGCGGGCAGAGAACCCGAAGAACCGACTCGTCATCGGTCGGCCCGACGGGCAACCCGATGCGCGACTTGACGAGTTCGCTGCCCTCCTCCGCCCCAGCGGACTCGAAGTGACGGTCGACTCGCGCATCCGGGATGCGGTGTGGACGAAGTTGGTGTCCAACGCCATCGGCGGCTCCCTCGGCGCGCTGACCGCGTCGGCGGGACGGGACATCCTCGACAAGCCCGCTCTGTCAGCTTTCGCCACCGCAATGGGCCATGAGGTGGTGTCCATAGCGCGCAAGCTCGGCAGCAATCCCGGTGACCCGAAGCCCATCCTCGAAAAGCTCGCCGCATCCACCCACCTGCAAAGCATCGCTCAGGATCTCCTCGCCGAACGGCCCATGGAGATCGACGCTCTGCTTCGAGCCCCGCTGGCTCTGGCAGAGATCGCTGATGTCCCAGTCCCGCACCTGCAGTTCATCTTTGAGCTTCTCGCGCAACGTGCGCGTGCAGCGGGCGCCTACCGAGAAAGCCTCGACATCTGAATGCCTAGTCGCAACGAACTCCTCTCGCCCGTTCCCCCCGCTCAGCCCCTACCGGCACGCGAGGTGGCTCGCGCGTTCGCCGCGTCAGGCCGCACTCTCGTCGTGCTCGACGATGACCCCACTGGAACACAGTCGGTATCGAACCTTCCCGTCCTCACCCGGTGGGACGTCGATGATTTCCGGTGGGCGTTCACTGTCGATGGTGACGGACATCCCGCCCCTGCCGTGTACGTGCTCACCAACACGCGAAGCCTGAGCGCGGAAGATGCTGCGCGGCGCAATCGAGAAGTCGTCTCCGCGGCGCTCGCGGCTGGCGCGGAGGCAGGTCTCCGCATTGACTTCGTGAGCCGAGGCGACTCCACCCTGCGCGGGCACTTCCCTCTCGAACCGGATGTCATCGCCGATGTGGTGGCCGAGATCAACGGCACCGACATCGACGGATACATCCTGGTCCCCGCGTTCCCGGACGCCGGACGCATCACTGTCGGCGGCGAGCACTACCTGGCAGAAGGTGACGGCCTTCGCCGTGTTTCCGACACGGAGTTCGCTCAGGATGCCACCTTCGGATTTTCCAGCTCCTACCTTCCGGCGTACGTCGCTGAGAAGTCCGGAGGACGATTCCGAGAGGACGACGTAGTGACGCTCGACCTCACCACGATTCGCACCGGTGCTGAGGGAATCGCTGAGGTCCTGCAGGCTGTCCGCGGCCGAACGCCGGTCGTCGTCGACATCGAGGTCGAGGAGGATATGCGCGCGTTGGCGCTCGGACTCAACCTGGCGCAGTCCCGAGGCAAGAACTTCATCTACCGAGTTGGCCCCCCGTTCGTGCGCGCGCGCATCGGCCAAGAGCCGCACCCGCCTCTCGAACGGCACGAGATCTTCGGTCACGGAAACGCCCCGTCCGCTGGTCGCGGAGGTCTCATCGTGGTCGGGTCCCACGTCGGCGTGACGACCCGCCAACTCGCACGACTGACCGAGCAGCACACGTCCGCGACCGTCATCGAGCTCGACGTCCACCAGCTCATCAGCATCCACGGAGCAGCAGCCTACGTCGCGCAAGCAGCATCGCGAGTCGTTGACGCTCTTCTGGGCGGTGACGTCGTGCTCCACACCAGCCGGCTGCTGGTCCGCTCCGACGACGCCGACGAAAGCCTCCGCATCTCGCGATTGGTGAGCGCGGGAGTCGTCACTGTCGTCAACCGCACGCTGCACACGCTCCCGCCGCGGTTCGTCATCGCGAAAGGGGGGATCACGTCCTCCGATGTCGCGGCCTTCGGTTTGGAGATTCGCCGGGCCACTGTGCGCGGTCCGATGCTTCCCGGCATCGTGTCCCTCTGGCAGTCCTCCGACGGACCAGCCGCGGGAATCCCCTATGTCGTCTTCGCCGGCAATGTCGGTGATGACGACTCTCTGCTCGAAGTCACCCGGAAGCTCAGCTCGTTCAAAATCGGCGGCTCTGGGCGCTGAGTGCCTTCACGCCGTAAACAGCGCGAGATCGGGATGCGCCGCACGCCGATGGGCACATTCGGGCGATAGCCCCGAACGGATCATCGCACAGCGCTCAGGCGAGAGACGGACGCAGCCGCCTCGCCGGCGACTGTGAAATCGCCGGCGAGGATGACGTCACCGGGTCGCCGCTGCCGCAATCTGGAGTAGCCGATTGGATCGGAACGGACATCCCGGGCCTGCGGGACGTGCCGTCGAGTCCTGGACGGTCAGAGAATCCGTCCAACACGCGCCCGCCGCACACTGACTTTGCTGAGGCGACTCCCCGCTCTCCTGACGGTCACCACACATGCGCGCCCTCCTCCGCTCGTCCGCGAGGGAACCACCGTCCACCATTCGCGATTCGTGTAATCCCGCATAGCGGGACTTTGTTAGATATTAGGTTACCCTTACCTCGGCGTCTTGGGAAGAGTGCGCCAGGGAGATTGATGGCTCAGTGGAAGGTTCGCCCGCCATCGGCCGCAAGGCTCGTCCCTGTGACGAACGAAGACTCCTCGCTCGTGAGGAAGAGGATCGCGTTGGCGATCTCCGACGGAGCTGCGATGCGCCCGAGCGCGTAGTCGGCCGCTCTCGCTCGATACCCGTCGGCCATTGCGGTGTCGACCATGCCAGGACAGATCGAGTTGACACGGATTGCCGGTGCCAGCTCTGCGGCGAGAACGCGGGTGAGGTTGAGGACTCCACCCTTCGACGCCGCGTAGGCCGTGTAGTCCGGTGCGTTGGGGAGAAGTGCCTGCGCCGAGGCGATGTTCACCACCGTCGCGGACCCTTCCGCGGCGAGATAGGGCAGCGCCGCCCGGCAGACGATGTACGCGCCGGTGAGGTTGATGTCGATGACTCGACGCCATTGTTCGGCCGACACCTGCGCGATGGGGCCTCTGAACATGACCCCCGCCGCGTCCACTAGGCCGTCGATCCCACAGAGCCGCGCCGCTGCCCGTGCG
>NZ_JAGGPD010000086.1 GCF_018613995.1 Microbacterium sp. ISL-103
CATGTCGTAGCTCGAGACGCGCGACAGCTTGTCGCCCGGCACGTTCTCCATCATCGCGAGATTCCACCCTGTGCTGAAGACCTCGGCGCCGGCCCCGGCGAGGAAGGCCGCGATGGCCAGCAGCACCACCGCGGGGTGGACTCCGAGCACGGTCAGAGGGATCGCGAACGCGGCCATGCCGATCATGCCGTAGCGCAGCGGACGCTTCAGCGGGAACCACATCAGGACGAGGGTCATCAGCAGGATGCCGACGCCTTCGGCGCTGACCACCCACCCCCACCCCGCGATTCCGAGCCGTTCGTCGTTCTTGGCGATGTACGGGCCGACGACGCCCCAGGCGCCGATGTGGATCGCGTTCATCACCATGAAGGCGAGCACGATCACCCACAGCCAGGTGCGGCTCCAGAACTCCTGCCATCCGACTCTGAGGTCGTGGAACATCGTCGTTCCGCCCGCATGATCAGGAGGGGGGAGCCTGACCATCGCCAGCACGGGGATCGCGATGATCCAGCCGATCGCCTGCACGACCATGGCCCAGGCAGGACCTGCTGCCGCGACGACGATGCCGGCGATGATCGGGCCGCCGATGGTGGTCGCCGAGCGCACGAACGACAGCATCGCGTTCGCCTGCTGCAGGTGCTCGGCGGAAGCGAGCTGCGGGATGATGCCCTGCATCGCCGGCAGGACGAAGGCCGTGGAGGCACCGTTCAGCACCGACAGCAGGGCGAGCAGGGGAACCGTCGCGGTGCCGCTGAAGAGCAGCGCAGCCATGGCTCCGACGGTGAGGATGTCGATGACGTAGCACGACTGGATGATCAGTGCGCGAGGCAGCCGGTCGGCGATCACTCCGCCGAACAGCAGGAAGACGATGTTGCTGATCGTGAATGCCGCGAGCACGAGCGACAGGGAACGCGCGTCGTTGTCGATCTCGAGCACCGCGAAGGCCAGGGCGATCGATGACATCGATCCGGCGATCAGCGTGATCGCGCGGGCGAGGAAGAACCAGCGGAATCCTCGGTCCTGCATCGCGGCGAGGGCGCGGATCATGACGGCGCCTCGCTTCTCTGCATCCGTCAATCCTGCCACTCCGACCCGGTGGCGCTGGCCTCAGTAGCTGGCGCTGGCCTCAGTAGCTGGCGCGGGTCGCACCGTCGGATGCAGGGATGAACCGGGAGGCGAGAGCCTCGGATGCTCGCGCGAGCATCGCCACATCGGCGCCGACCGCCACGAATTCCGCCCCGGCAGCGATATAGGCATCGGCGGCGGACGGGTCGAAGGCGTTGACGCCCACGGGCTTTCCCGCGGACTTCACCGCGTCGAAGACCCGCTCGACGGCGCTGACGACGTCGGAGTGGGTCTGCTGACCGAGGAGCCCCATCGATGCCGAGAGATCGGAGGGGCCCACGAACACGGCGTCGACGCCGTCGACCCCGGCGATGTCTGCTGCGGCCTCGACCCCCGCGGCCGTCTCGATCTGCACCGTCAGCGAGGTGTGCTGTGCGGAGTCGCGCAGGTAGCCGTCGATCCGGTTCCACCGAGCGCTGCGCGCGAGTGCGCTGCCGACGCCGCGAACGCCCTCGGGCGGATAGCGGGTCGCCGCGACAGCCGCACGCGCCTCGTCGGCCGAGGACACCATCGGCACGATGAGATTCTGCGCGCCGAGGTCGAGGACCTGCTTGATCGCCACCGTGTCGTTGGACGGCACCCGCACGACCGGGGTGATCGGGTACGCGGCGACGACCTGCAGCTGCAGCAGCGTGGACTCGAGCGTGTTCGCCGAGTGCTCCATGTCGATGAGCAGCCAGTCGAGGCCGGATCCCGCAGCGACCTCGGTCACGAGCGGGCTGCCGGAGCACGCCCACATGCCGATCAGCGCACGGTCGGCGGAAGCGAGCTGCTCGCGGAAGGAGGGGCTCAGATGAAGCGGCATTCGATCGTTCCCATCGGTCCGTAGTCGCACAGCACGTGATCGCCGCGCGACACCCACATCGGGCGTGTGAACGATCCTGCCAGGATGATCTCCCCGGCCTCCAGACGCGCGCCGTGCTGGTGGAACTTGTTCGCCAGCCACGCGACACCCGTGGCGGGGTGACCCAGCACACCGGCCGCGACGCCCGTCTCCTCGATCTCCCCGTTGCGCGAGAGCACGCCGGGCACCCAGCGAAGATCGATCTCGTCCGGGCGCTTGTGCACGGTGCCGAGCACCATCGCGCCGTAGGCCGCGTTGTCACTGATCGTGTCGACGATCGTGCGTCCTTCGAGCTCGATGTGCGAGTTCAGCACCTCGAGCGCAGGCACCGCGTAGTCGATCGCCGCGAGGGCGTCGTCGAGCGTGCAGTCGGGACCCTCGAGCGGATGCTTCAGCACGAAGGCGAGCTCGACCTCGATCCGTACGTTCGAGAAGTGGTCGACCGGGATCTCGGCGCCCGATTCGTACACGGTGTCGTCGAACATCACGCCGTAGTCGGGCTCGGTGATGCCGGTGGCCTGCTGCATCGCCTTGGACGTCAGGCCGATCTTGCGGCCGACCAGTCGGCGCCCCGCGGCGATCTGCGAGTCGCGCCACACCCCCTGGATCGCATACGAGTCCTCGACCGTCGCTTCCGGATAGCGCGCGGTGATGCGCGGGATCACGGAGTGGTTCCGGTCGGCCTCGGCGAGCTCCGCGGCGATCTGCGCGACGGTGTCTGCGGACAGCATCCGTGTCTCCTCTGTGTCTGAACCTGCGGGCGAATCGATCAGAGCTGGTGGCCGAGCTTGTACTCGCCCTGCTTGTACTCGGGCATGCCCTCGTCGTCATCCGGTCGCGTGTACGAGAATCCGTCGGCGCCGATCGTGACGGCCATCTCGGAGCTGTCGGTGCGGGCGATGACGGGCTGCGGGTCGCCGTCGAGATCGAGCACGAGCGAGGCCTCGGTGTACCAGGAGGGCACGACCGGGTTGCCCCACCAGTCACGACGCTGGTTGTCGTGCACATCCCAGGTGATGACGGGGTTGTCGGGGTCGCCCGTGTAGTAGTCCTGCGTGTACACCTCGACGCGGTGCCCGTCTGGGTCGCGCAGGTACAGGTAGAACGCGTTCGAGACGCCGTGGCGGCCGGGTCCGCGCTCGATCGCGTCGGAGCGGCGGAGAGCGCCGAGCTTGTCGCAGATCGCGAGGATGTTGTGCTTCTCGTGCGTCGCGAAGCAGACGTGATGCATGCGGGGGCCGTCGCCGCCGGTCATCGCGGTGTCGTGCACGGTGGGCTTGCGGCGCATCCAGGCGGCGTACACGGTGCCCTCGTCGTCCTGGATGTCCTCCGTCACGCGGAATCCCAGATCCTGCATGAACTTGACGGCGCGGGGCACATCGGGGGTGACCTGGTTGAAGTGGTCGAGACGCACGAGCTCGCCGGGGATGTGCAGGTCGTACCGCCACGACATCCGCTCGACGTGGTCGGACTGGTGGAAGAACTCGATCGGGAAGCCCAGCGGGTCGACCACGCGCACCGAGTCGCCGACGCCCTTGACGAAGCCTTCGGGGTTGCGGCGCACATCGCAGCCGAGTTCTGTGTAGAACGCCACCGCGAGGTCGAGATCGGAGGCGGAGCGCACGCGGTACGAGAACGCGGCGACCGCGGCGATCGGCCCCTTGCGCAGCACGAGGTTGTGGTGGATGAACTCCTCGGTCGAGCGGAGGTAGATCGCCTCGTCGTCCTCTTCCGTCACGTACAGCCCGAGCACGTCGACGTAGAACACCCGAGAGGCTGCGAGGTCGGTGACGACCAGCTCCATGTAGGCGCAGCGCAGCACGTCAGGCGGCGTGCTCTCGGGGGTCGGGACCGGGTTGTCGGTCTGGATCGGAGCCTCCTGGCTCACGTAGTAGCCCGAGGAGGTCAGCGTCTTCGCAGTCTTGTCGGTCATGGCAGCGTCCTTGCTCAGTTCTTGCCGAAGGTCGGGTTGTGGGCACCGCCGAGCGTGATGTGCACGCTCTGCTGGTCGGTGTAGAAGTCGATCGAGCGGTAGCCGCCCTCGTGGCCGAGACCCGAGGCCTTGACTCCGCCGAACGGTGTGCGGAGGTCCCGCACGTTGTTGCTGTTCAGCCACACCATGCCGGCCTCGACGGACTGTGCGAAGTTGTGGGCGCGTTTCAGGTCGTTGGTCCAGATGTAGGCCGCGAGCCCGTACTTCGTGTCGTTCGCGAGAGCGAGGGCCTCAGCGTCGGAGTCGAACGGCGTGATCGCGACGACCGGGCCGAAGATCTCCTCCTGGAAGATGCGAGCGTCGGGGGAGACGTCGGCGAACACCGTCGGGGCGACGAAGTTGCCCTCCTCGAATCCCTCGGGGCGTCCGCCGCCGGCGACGAGGCGACCCTCGGTCTTGCCGATCTCGACGTAGCTCATCACCTTGTCGTAGTGCTCGGGGTGCACGAGCGCGCCGACCTCGGTCGCGGGGTCGTGCGGGTAGCCGACCTTGACGCGCTTCGCCTGCGCGGCATAGCGCTCGACGAACTCCTCGTAGATCGATCGCTCGACGAGGATGCGGGATCCGGCGGTGCAGCGCTCGCCGTTGAGCGAGAACACACCGAAGATCGTCGCGTCGACCGCGGCCTCGAGGTCGGCGTCGGCGAACACGACGGCGGGGGACTTGCCGCCGAGCTCCATCGACAGGCCCTTGAGGAACGGGGCGGCGTTGCCGAAGATCAGCTGCCCGGTCGAGCTCTCGCCGGTGAACGAGATCAGGGGGACATCGGGGTGCTTCACGAGGGCGTCGCCGGCGTCTTCGCCGAGACCGTTCACGAGGTTGAAGACGCCCGCGGGCACCCCTGCCTCTTCGAAGATCCCCGCCCAGAGAGACGCCGAGAGCGGAGTGAACTCGGCGGGCTTCAGGACCACCGTGTTGCCGGTGGCGAGCGCGGGGCCGAGCTTCCACGACTCGAGCATGAACGGCGTGTTCCACGGCGTGATGAGGCCGGCGACGCCGATCGGCTTGCGGTTGACGTAGTTCATCTGCTTGCCGGGCACCTTGAACGCGTCATCGGACTGCGCGACGATCAGGTCGGCGAAGAAGCGGAAGTTCTCGGCGGCGCGACGTGCCTGGCCGAGGGCCTGAGTGATCGGCAGGCCGGAGTCGTACGACTCGAGCTCGGCGAGGCGGGCGTCGCGCGACTCGACGAGGTCGGCGATCCTGTGCAGCACGCGCGAGCGCTCGCGGGGGAGCATCCGCGGCCAGGGGCCCTCGTCGAACGCGCGCTTGGCTGCCGCGACGGCGAGATCGATGTCGGCCTTCTTGCCCGCGGCGGCCGTCGTGTAGGTCTTGTTCGTCACCGGGTCGAGCACATCGAACGTGTCGCCGTCGACCGAGTCGACGAACGCGCCGTCGATGTAGTGCCGGATGTGGTCCGGCAGGTCGGCGGGGATGCGGGAATCGGTCATGACTCGTCTCCTGGGTTGTGGTGAGAACGTGCGTGGAGGGCATCGAGGAAGGCATCCCTCGTGCGCAGGCGGTGGTTGCGGGCGGCGAGCTCGATCTCGAGCGGGTCGGCGCCCGCACGGATCAGCTCGAGGATCTGCGTGTGCTCTTCGACGGAGTGCTGAGCTCTGCCGGGGACATAGGCGAAGGTGGAATCCCGGATGCCCGAGAGTCGCGCCCATCCGCGATGCACGAGATCGAGCAGGTGCGGATTCGGGCACGGTTCGAACAGCAGCGAGTGGAACTGCCGGTTGAGTTCGGTGAACGCGTGGGCGTCGAGGTGGCCGAGCATCTGCGTCATCCGCTCGTTGACTGCTTCGGCGGCGTCGAGCATCCTGTCGTCGAGCAGCGGAGCCGACAGCGCGGTCGCCGCGCCCTCGACCAGCCCGAGCGTCTGCATGGTGTGCGCGTATTCGCTCTCGTCGACCAGCGTGACGCGGGCGCCGACGTTGCGCTCGAACGTCACGAGGCCCTCGGCTTCGAGCCGGCGGATGGCTTCGCGCACCGGCACGACGCTCATGCCGAGCTCTTCTGCGAGCGAGCCGAGCACGAGACGGTAGCCGGGGCCGAAGGTGTGCCCCGAGATCCGAGAGCGGATCCACACGTACGCCTGCTCGGACTTGCTCGAACTCCCGACGGTGGTCACGATCGCGGCCGGCTGTCGGATGCCGTTCGGGTCGCCGCGTCGTACTTCTCCCGCCACGCGGCGTTGAGGGGGAACAGTCCGTCGACGGGGTGACCTGCGGCGACCTGCTCGGCGATCCAGGCGTCTTCGACCTCCTGGGCGAGCGTGTCGTCTGCGACCTGCTCGGCGAGAGCGGGCGGGATGACGATGACGCCGTCGCTGTCGCCCACGATGATGTCACCGGGCTGCACAGTCGCGCCGCCGCACGAGATGGTCACGTCCGACGCCCACGGCACGTGCTTGCGTCCGAGGACAGAGGGGTGGGCACCCTGCGAGAAGACCGGGAGTCCGATCGCGGCGACCGCGTCGAAGTCGCGCACGCCGCCGTCTGTGACGACGCCGGCCGCGCCGCGGGCGCGTGCACGCAGCGCGAGGATGTCGCCGAGGGTTCCGGTGGTCGCGTCGCCCCGGGCCTCGATCACGATGATCTCGCCCTCATCGACCGCATCGAAGGCACGCTTCTGCGCGTTGTAGCCGCCGCCGTGGCTCGTGAACAGGTCCTCACGGAAGGGGACGAAGCGCAGCGTCTTCGCGGTGCCGACGATCTTGCTGCCGGGGATGTTCGCGGCCACGCCGTCGATGAAGCACGCGTGGTGGCCGCGTTTGCGCAGCTGGGCCGAGAGGCCGGCGGTCGGCGCCTCGAGCAGCTTGGCGCGCAGCTCGGGGGAGAGTGCGTGTGCAGCCTCGGTCTCGACAGCCGGGAGCCCCGCCTCTTCGCGGGATCCCCACGCCTCGGCGCGCTGCAGATCGTCGACCATGGGAAGCGATCCGATCTCTGCGTCGAAGGGCACGTCGCCCTGCGTGACGGTCGTCACCAGGCGTCCGGACGAGGGCGAGCCTTCGGCATCCGGAGCATCGACCTCGATCTCGACCACGTCACCGGGCACGATCACCGACGAGCCGGCGGGCGTACCGGTGAGGATCACGTCTCCGGGTTCGAGCGTGAAGTGCTGAGAGAGATCGGCGACCAGCTGGGCGAGCGGGAAGATCAGCCCCGCCGTGGTGTCGTCCTGTCGCAGCTCGCCGTTGACCCAGGCTCGCACGCGCAGAGCCGCGGGGTCGACGGAGCGGGCGTCGATGAGCTCGGGGCCGAGGGGGGTGTAGCCGTCGCCGCCCTTGGAGCGGACGTTGGACCCCTTGTCGTTGGCGCGCAGGTCGTAGAGGCCGAGGTCGTTCGACGCGGTGACCCAGCCGACGTGGTGCCAGGCGTCGTCGAGAGCGACACGTCGTGCCGCGGTGCCGATCACGAGGGCGATCTCTCCCTCGAAGGCCAGCAGCTCGGTGCCGGCGGGGCGCTCGACGGTGCCGCCCGAGATGCCGACCGAGCTTGCCGGCTTGAAGAAGTAGGAGGGGGTGGCGGGCCTGCGGCCCCGCTGATCGGCACGTGAGGCGTAGCTCAGGTGGATCGCGATGATCTTGCCGGGGCGGGTGATGGATGCCGTCACGGGGCGCCTCCTCGCGCTGTCGTCGACACCTTGTGCGTCGTATTCGAAATCATATATCATCGTGTCACCCCTCGGCAAGCAACTCGAGTCACCTCGGACGCAAGCCGTGACAATGCGGTCACAATCAAAGGAGACACCCCTATGAGCGGGCAGTCACAGGCTGGGTTCACACCCACCGGAACCATCGCGACGCCGGCCGATCGGCGCCGCGTCGTGTTCGCCACCGTCGTCGGCACCACGGTCGAGTGGTACGACTTCTTCATCTACGCGACGGCCGTCGGCCTGGTGTTCGGCCAGCTCTTCTTCGAGCCGCTCGGCGCGAACAGCGCCCTGATCGCGTTCGCCACCGTCGGCGTCAGCTTCCTGTTCCGTCCGCTCGGCGCGTTCCTCGCCGGCCACTACGGCGACAAGCTCGGCCGAAAGACCGTGCTCATGTGGACCCTGATCCTCATGGGTGCGGCCACCGCGCTGATCGGACTCCTGCCGACCTACCAGGCGATCGGCATCGCCGCACCGATCTTCCTCGTGCTCCTGCGCATCATCCAGGGCATCTCGGCGGGTGGTGAGTGGGGTGGCGCTGTGCTCATGGCGGTCGAGCACGCGCCCAAGGCCAAGCGCGGGATCTTCGGCGCATCACCGCAGGTCGGTGTGCCGCTCGGACTGCTGCTGGCGTCGGGCGTCATGGCGCTGATGACCGTGATCGCCCCCGGAGACCAGTTCGCGATCTGGGGCTGGCGCGTCCCGTTCCTGCTCAGCGTCGTGCTGATCCTCGTCGGCTACTACGTGCGCCGCAAGGTCGAGGAGAGCCCCGTCTTCACCGAGCTCGCCGAGCGCAAGGAGAAGGCGAAGATGCCGATCGTGCAGCTGTTCAAGAAGCACCTCCTGCTCGTGATCATCGCGGCCTTCGTCTTCGCGGGCAACAACGCCGTCGGCTACATGACCACCGGCGGATACATCCAGGGTTACGCCACCAACCCCGACGGCGCGATCGGCCTCGAGCGCGGCCCGGTTCTCTGGGCGGTGGCAGGGTCGGCCGTGACCTGGCTCCTGACGACGCTGCTGGCAGGATGGGTGTGCGACCGGATCGGACGCCGCACGACGTACATCATCGGCTGGGGGATGCAGCTCGTCGGTGTGTTCACCCTGTTCCCGCTGGTCAACACGGGCGAGATCGGTCTGCTGTTCGCGGGACTCGCGATCCTCACGATCGGACTCGGTTTCACCTACGGCCCTCAGGCGGCGCTGTACGCGGAGCTCTTCCCTGCGAGTATCCGCTTCTCGGGCGTCTCGATCTCGTACGCGATCGGAGCCATCGCGGGCGGTGCCTTCGCTCCGACCATCGCGACCGCCATCGTCGACAAGACCGGATCGACGCAGGGCGTCACGTGGTATCTCGCGGGCATGACCGTGCTGGGCCTCATCGCCACACTGCTGCTGCGCGATCGCTCGGGCATCCCGCTCGGCCCGGACCATGAGGAGGAGCAGTCGGTGAGTCCGATCCGCGGGTTCGCGAAGGTCTGATCCTCCGCTCGTATCCGTCGAGAACGCACGTCCGCGAAAGCGCGGGCGTGCGTTCCGTCTGCCGGGGGTCAGCCGTCGAGTGCCTCGCGAATGGCGGACGCCGACTGCTGCAGCCGAGCGGCGATCTCGGCGTCTTCCAGATCGGTGGCCACATGGACGACCGCGATCGCCGCGGGGCGCTGACCGCGCAGCGCCAGGGGCACCGCGACCGACTGCACGGTGGGGATGACCTCGTCATGGCTCGTGGCGTACCCGCGAGCGCGGGCCTCATCGACGTCTGCGCGGAGCGCGACGCTCGTGTCGCCCGGCCATTGCGAGTGGGCGAGCTGCGTGAGGATCGCCTTGCCGGGAGCGCCGACGGTGACCGAGTGACGGGCGCCCGGGCGCTGCGCGACGCTCGCGATCGCGTGGCGGGGCTCGATGCTCGCCAGAGTGATGCAGTCGTCGCCGTCGAGCACGCCGAGGAAGCAGGTCATGCCGAGCTCGTTCGCGATGGCCGTGAGCTCGGGCAGAGCTTCTGCCTGCAGGTCGTGCGCGACGCCTGCCGCGAGAGCCGCCATACGCGGACCGAGGGTCACGGCACCGGATCCGTCGCGTCCGACCAGACGGTGATCCTCGAGCGTGCGCAGCAGTCGGTAGGCGATCGACCGGTGCACATCGAGTCTGAGAGCGATCTCGTCGATCGTGAGCGGAGTGCGCGCGTCGGCGAGCACTTCGAGGATGCGGATGCCGCGGCTGAGGGTCTGCGAGGCGGGGGTGCCTTCGGGCATGAGTGCGCTTCCTTGCGTTTCGGGAGGACCGTCTCTAAGCTGTGTTCAATAGTAGAACGTCGTATTCGAATATAGAACACGATTGGTTCGACGGCAACACCCGACAGTGACGTCCGGAAGGAATCGACGACGATGCAGTTCCACCACCACGGCTATGTCTCAGGAGACCCGCGCGTGAAGGACGCCGCCGGTATCGGCGCCGAGCGCCCTGCAGACCTCCCCGACGAGATCGACGTCCTCATCGTCGGCTCCGGCCCCGCCGGCATGCTCCTCGCCGCGCAGATGTCGCAGTATCCCGGTATCCCCACGCGCCTCATCGAGAAGCGCGCGGGGCGTCTGGTGCTCGGGCAGGCCGATGGCATCCAGCCG
>NZ_JAGGPD010000087.1 GCF_018613995.1 Microbacterium sp. ISL-103
AGCGGATGGCGGCGCTCGCCCCCGAGGGCTTCTCGCTCGCCACCGATGTGGCGGAGTGGCTCGTGAAGCGGCGCGTGCCCTTCCGCGACGCGCATGAGATCTCCGGCGCTCTCGTCCGGGCCTGCGAGGAGTCGGGAATCGGCCTCGAAGACGCCTCCGACGAACTGCTGATCTCCGTGTCGCCTCATCTCGTTCCCGAGGTGCGTGAGGTGCTCACGATCGAGGGATCCGTAGCCTCGCGCACGGGCGCCGGCGGAACGGCTCCCGTGCGGGTGGCCGAGCAGCGCGCCGAGCTGGTGGCCCGCGCTCAAGCCGCGGCGCACGCCCTCGGGTTGTAAGTGCGTCCTCCGCAGGCCGCCGACTATCGGCGGCCTGCGGAGATGCCGTGTTCAGTGCAGTGCGACGTCGGCGGCGGATCTCGTCCAGCGGGTGAAGCGCACCACGAGTCCGGCCCGGGTGGGTCCTGCGAGGAACGGTCCGGCGGATGCCACGGCGTCGCCGTCGAACGGGGCGACCCGCACCAGTCGCCAGTCGCCGTCATCCGCTCGCGCACGCACGATGACGGCGTCCGGCCAGCGGCTCACCCGTACGGTGATCTCGCTTCCGTGCCAGTCGTCGACGTAGCCCACAGACCAGTCGGAGCGGACGTCGGTGACGACGGCGCCGAGCCCGAGATGATCATCGGCGTACTCGATGCCGGCTTTGATCCAGTGCTCGTCGTCGATCATGACGAAGACTCCGGCCTGATCGAACTGGCCGTCCCATGGGGCCCGGAACGACACATCCATCGCGTCGCCCACAGCCAGCGGGGCGAGCAGAGCGTGCTCGGTGTCGTGAACGAATCCGTAGGCGGTGTGTCGCCAGGCGTCGCTGCCCTCGACCGCGGTGACCTCGAGATGGTCGCGTTCGGCGGAGACGGCGGCGGGCTCATGGGTCCAGGAGCCATCGGCCCAGGAGATGATGTCTGATTCAGGCATGTTCCGAGGATATAACCAAATAAGGCATAAAGCCAAGTTATTCGTGATACGGTTATGTCATGGTCATCGCCGTACTCGCCGACATCGTGGGCTCGCGCAAGCTCGACGACCGCACGGCGGCGCAGCGTGTGCTCGATGCCACCATCGCCCGGGTCGAGAAGGATCTTCCGCTCGCGCAGAGACCGCTGACGCCCACGGTCGGCGACGAGCAGCAGGGGGTCTATGCAGGCCTCGAAGACGCCATGGTGTCGCTGCTGATGATCCAGCTCGCGCTCCCCGACGGCATCGCCTTCCGATTCGGAATCGGAATCGGAGCCGTCAGCGCGGTCGATTCGGTGCACGGCGAGCTCGCAGACGGGCCCGGGTGGTATGCCGCCCGAGCCGCCATCGAGACCGTGCACACGAGGGAGGGTCGCGCCGTGCCGCGCACCAGGACCTGGATTGTCGGAGCCCCAGGGCAGGATGAGGTCATGCAGAGCACGATCGCCGCGTCGAACGCCTACCTCCTCGTACGCGACGAGGTGGTGGGGGCGATGAACGAGCGTGAACGTCGTCTGACCTACGGGCGCCTGATCGGCCGGTCGCAGCACGAGCTCGCCGCCGAAGAGGGCATCTCGCAGCCGAGTGTCTCGAAATCGCTGCGGAACGCAGGCAGCGCCGCGCTTCTCGAAGGACTCGCGGCCCTCAGGGGGTCGAACGCATGATCGTCGCCGGATTCATCCTCCTCGCCGTGGGCGCCGCTGATCTCGTGCGCCAGTTCGCCCCGCGCCGATGGGTGGGCTACCTCACGGTGGCGGTGATCCTGCTGCTGCTGGGCAGCGTCAGCGATGCGCTGCTGCCGATGCTCCTCGGTCTGCTCGTCGGCGCTCTCTGGGTGTGGTGCATGCCGTCAGAGCGGGTGGCGCCGCTCGGCTTCTGGCCTGCCGTGCTGCTCGGCGTCCTCAGCATCGGGTCTGTGGTGTGGCTCGGTGCCCGTGCAGATGCGGGGCTCATCGGTGAGGTCTGGACCCTCCGTTCCCCGTTCGGCGACGTTCCCTTCGATCTCGCCATGCTCACGGTCGGGACGGGCGTGTTCCTCCTCGAATCCGCGAACCTGGTGGTGCGCGCCGCACTCGACGGCGAGCACACCTGGCGTCCCTCCGACCTCGGGCGTCGCCTCGCTCCCGCACCCGGAGATGCATCCGCCCCCGATGAGGCGACGACTGCCGCCGAGGCGAAGACATCTCCCGCCACGGGGCCCGTCGAGGCCGTGGCCGAGGCCGTGGCCGGCGAAGAAGCCGTCGTCGAGTCCGTTCCCGCGGGCACGATGACCAGCGATCCGCGTGCAGGCTTCAAAGGCGGGCGACTGATCGGCCCATTGGAGCGCATCCTGGTGATGATCCTCACGCTCGCTGCGGCCTATCCGATCCTCGCGGCGATGCTCGCGGCCAAGGGCAGCGTGCGATTCCCCGAGATCTCGCGCGACGGCGAGACGGGGGCGAGAGCCGAGTACTTCCTCGTCGGCAGCCTCGGGAGCTGGGTGATCGGGCTGGGGGCCGCCTTCCTCGTGTGGTGGGCCGCGCACACCTGAGTCCTGGTCGCAGCTCGGCTGCGGCGGCGAATCGCCGGTGCTCACCGCTGATAGCCTGGGGCGCGTGTCGAATTCCGCTCTGACGACCGCCCCGCCGGCGATCGATCCCACGTTCGAGAACGTGTGGGACGAACTGCTGTGGCGCGGCCTCGTCCATGTGTCCACTGACCAGGAGGCGCTGCGCGCCCTTCTCGCCGGAGACCCGATCACGTATTACTGCGGTTTCGACCCGACAGCACCGAGCCTGCACCTCGGCAACCTGGTGCAGCTGCTGACCCTGCGCCGAATCCAGCTCGCCGGTCACAAGCCCCTGGGGCTCGTCGGCGGCTCGACCGGTCTCATCGGCGACCCTCGCCCCACGGCCGAGCGCACGCTCAACACCCGCGAGACGGTCGAAGAGTGGGTCGGTCGGCTGAGGACTCAGGTCGAGCGCTACCTCAGCTTCGAGGGCGACAACGCCGCCCGCATCGTCAACAACCTCGACTGGACGGCGCCGCTGTCGGCGATCGACTTCCTGCGCGAGATCGGCAAGCACTACCGTGTGGGCACGATGCTCAAGAAGGATGCGGTCGCCGCGCGGCTGAATTCGGATGAGGGCATCAGCTACACCGAGTTCAGCTACCAGATCCTGCAGGGGATGGACTTCCTCGAGCTGTACCGCCAGTACGACTGCGTCCTGCAGACGGGCGGCTCCGATCAGTGGGGCAATCTGACCAGCGGAACAGACCTGATCCGGCGGTCCGAGGGCGTCGCCGCGCACGCGATCGGCACGCCGCTGATCACGAACAGCGACGGAACCAAGTTCGGTAAGAGCGAGGGGAACGCCGTCTGGCTCGACCCCGAGATGTGCAGCCCCTACCGGATGTACCAGTTCTGGCTGAGCACTGCGGACGCCGATGTGATCGAACGGCTGAAGGTCTTCACCTTCCTCAGCCGCGCCGAGATCGAGGAGTACGAGGCGCTCGTCGAGTCCGAGCCTTTCCGGCGCGCGGCTCAGAAGCGTCTCGCACTCGAGGTCGTCGCCATCGTGCACGGGATCGACGCGGCGGCCGCAGTCATCGCCGCATCCGAGGCGCTGTTCGGCCAGGGCGACCTGACCACGCTCGATGCCTCCACGTTGCGCACCGCTCTCGAGGAGCTTCCGAACGCGACGGTCGCGGCGGGTGCGCCGGTCGTCGAGATCCTCGTCGCCACAGGTCTGGTCGCCAGCCTCTCTGAGGCGCGTCGTGCCATCGGCCAGGGTGGAGTCTCGCTCGACGGTGCACGCGTCGAAGACGAGAACGCGACCGTTCAGGGCACCCTGCCAGGCGGGGTCTCCGTGCTCCGCCGAGGCAAGAAGACCCTCGCGGGCGTCTTCATCAGCTGATCACCACACGATCGTCGATCGCGAGACGGCGGCCATCCGAGCATTCTCAGGTGGCCGCCGTCACGCTTCTCATCCGGTCGCCGACAGGAGACACCGATGCCGTTCACCCCGAGCCACGCGCTGGTCGCTCTGCCCTTCATCCGCACGCCGCTGGTTCCGGCGGCGATCGCGATCGGTGCGATGACACCGGATCTTCCCCTTTTCGTGCGGGGACTCGGCCTCCGGTACTCGTTCACCCACACCTTCGGGAACGTGGTCTGGACAGCCCTGGTGGCATTCGTGCTGTTCCTCGTCTGGCGCGTCGTGCTGCGTCCCGCGGTCGGTGAGCTCTCGCCCCTCTGGCTCGCACGACGCCTGCCCGGCGACTGGAACCAGCCCGGCGTCGAGGCGGCGGGAGCCGCTGTGGGTGTGGGGCAGAAGCGCCCGCTCTACCCGATCCTGCTCGCGGTGTCGCTGATCCTGGGAGTGCTGAGCCACATCGTCTGGGATCTGTTCACTCATGAGGGCCGTTGGGGCGTCGAGGTCTTCCCGGCGCTCGAGCGCATGTGGGGGCCCCTCACCGGGTTCAAGTGGCTGCAGCACGGATCCAGTGCGATCGGTCTGGTCGGCATCGGCATCTGGGCTGTGCTCCGGTTGCGACGAGCCGAGCCGCGAGGCTCGCTCGCTCGGTCGGTTCCGGCCGGGGTGCGCATCGCGTGGTGGCTGTCGCTGCCCGTCGTGCTGATCACGGCGTGGATCATCGGCTACGCGGCGTACGGACCTTTCAACGCGGAATTCACGTACCAGCACCTCGCCTACCGGATGCTGCCGCCGGCGTGTGCGCTGTGGGGAGCTCTCACTCTGGCCCTGTGCCTCTCGATCCCGCTGTTCCGGCGGCGTCACCACCTCGCCTGATCTGCCCCCCATCGTCGAGGCGCGGCGAACTCGAGACCGGGAAGAGCCGCGCTCGCGGTGATCACCGTCGAGCCGTCGACGAGGAACGACGAGGTGTGCGCGCCTGCGTCGAACTCCCGCGCCTTCTCGGGATCGATGCGGCGCGGCATGCCGAGCAGTTCGGCGGCGATCCTTCGCAGCGAGGTGCGAACGATCCACGTGCCGCCTTCGCGCCGCTGTCGCCGCACCAGCGCGGTCACTGCGGCGGCGAGAAGGTACCCGGCGCTGTGATCCAGCGCCTGAGCAGGCAGCACCCCGGGCTGGCGCCCGTCGGGCGACTCGATCATGGCGATCCCCGAGGCGGCCTGCACCAGACTGTCGAAACCGGCTCGGTGCGGGTGATCGATGCCCCAGGCGCTGAGCTGGGCGATGACGACCCCCGGGTGCTGCCGTGCGAGTGCGCGGGGCGAGAGTCCCAGGCGCTCGAGGGACGCGGGCCGGTAACCCAGCACGACCACATCCGCGGCATCCAGCAGCTCACGCAGACGATCCGTGTGCGCGTCGAGCAGAGACGAGCGCTTGCCGTGACCTGTGTCGAGGTGCTGCCACTCGGGTTCGGCGAGATGCGGAGGGTCGATGCGCAGAACATCGGCGCCGAGAAGAGCAAGGGTTCGAGTGCACACGGGCCCGGCGATCACACGGGTGAGATCGAGGACGCGGATGCCCGCGAGCGGCGCATCCACGTGGGGGCGTGATGCTCGAGAGCGCGCGACGGAGGGGGAGTCGACCCTCTCGACGTCGAGCAGAGGCGTCGCTCGCAACTCGGCATCCGCGCGGCGATCCTCTCGTGCTACCGGCACTGCGAGGCCGCCGTTCACGGTGATCAGGTGGACCGCCTCATCGGCGGGCAGCCGCTCGAGCGCGGTGGCCACCGCCTCACCCGCAGAGCCGGGGGACAGGCC
>NZ_JAGGPD010000088.1 GCF_018613995.1 Microbacterium sp. ISL-103
GGTGCGCGACGGCGGCACGCCGCTGGTCGTGTGCGCGGTGACGAATGCGCCATAGGCGTCGTTCATGATCGGGAAGTCCTCGCGCTTCGTGAGGTACACGCGCAGCATCACGACGTCGTCGAACGTGGCTCCGGATGCCTCGACGATCGCCTGCACGTTCTCGAGGGTGCGGGTCGTCTGCGCTGCGACGTCGCCGGGGAAGAGGTACTCGTTCGTCTGCGGGTCGACGGGGCCCTGACCCGAGACCTGCACGAACGGCCCCTTGCGGATGCCCTGAGAGAAGGTGTGGGCGGGGGCGGGGGCGGCGTCGGTCGAAACGCGGATCTTCGCAGTCATGCGACCAGCCTAGTAGCCTTGTTAGATGCCTCTACAAATTCCGGATCCTGTTCTCGGCACATGGGCGAAGGGATTCCCCGCCCGGTCTGCGGGACTCCGTCTCTCGGAGGTCCCCGACGCGGGGCTGCATCTGTCGGACCTCGTGACCCCGGTGCTGACGGTGCATGAGGCGGCGCTCGCGCACAACGAGTCGACCGTCTTCGACTGGGCCGCGGGGCAGGGGGTGCTTCTCGCTCCGCACGGCAAGACCACCATGGCGCCCGCGCTCTGGCAGCGGCTGCTCGACGCAGGAGCCTGGGGCATCTCGGTCGCCACCCCGTGGCAGGCAGAGGTCGCCGTCGACGCGGGAGTGACGACGGTGCTGATCGCGAACGCCGTCACCGACGGTGCTGCGGCGCGGCGCTTCGGGGCGCTGCTCGCCGAGGATGCCGACCTGAGGATCCTGTGCTGGGCGGACTCGGTCGCCACGGTCGAGATCCTCGCCGAGGCGCTCGCCGCCTCGCCGCGTCCGCTCGATGTGCTCGTGGAGCTCGGTGGCGCGGGAGGACGCACGGGTGCTCGCACGATCGACGAGGGCGAGCGCATCGCCGAGGCCGTCCTGAGGTCGCCAGGGCTCCGGCTCGCCGGTGTCACGGGTTACGAGGGTCCGTTCGGGCCCGACCGCAGCGCCGCCTCGGTCGCATCCGTCGACGCGTATCTGCAGACGCTGGTCGACCTGCACGAGCGGCTCGACTACGCGGACGACGTGCGACCGGTGCTCAGCGCGGGTGGCAGCGCCTTCCCCGACCGGGCGGCCGCGATGCTCGCGCCGCACCGCGACGGCGCCGACATCGTGCTGCGCTCCGGCGCCTTCCAGATCCACGACGACGGCTTCTACTCGCGCATGTCCCCGTTCGGGCCTGTGACGTCGACCGATCGCCTCCGTTCGGCGATGCATGCCTGGTCTCGCGTCGTCTCACAGCCCGAGCCGGGCCTCGCATTGCTGGACGCCGGTCGGCGTGATGTGCCCTTCGACCTCGATCTGCCCGTGCCGCAGTCCGTCGACGGCGAGATCACGGCGCTCAACGATCAGCACGCGTTCCTGAGCCTCGCGCCCGGCTCGACCGTCGTTCCCGGCGAGGTCGTGCGTCTCGGCCTGTCGCACCCCTGCACGGCCTTCGACAAATGGCGTGTGGTGGCGATCATCGACGATCCGGATGCCGATGATCCGCGCGTCGTCGGGGCGGTGGCGACGTGCTTCTGAGCGATGAGAAGCCTGTCAGGGTGTATCGCGGCGCCACCGTCGTCGACGGCACCGGAGCGCAGCGATTCACCGCCGACGTGGCCGTCGAAGGTGCGCGGGTCGTGGCGGTGCTCCGCGACGGCGACGAGCGGCGTCTCGAGCTTCCCGCAGGCGCTGTCGAGGTCGACGCCACGGGCCTGGTGCTGGCGCCGGGATTCATCGACATGCACGCCCACAGCGAGCTGGCGGTGCTGGGTGGGGCAGCGCACGACGCCAAGATCCGTCAGGGGGTGACGACCGAGGTCCTCGGGCAGGACGGACTCGGCTACGCGCCGCTCGACGACGCCACGGCAGCGGTCATCCCCGCCCAGATCGCGGGCTGGAACGGCACGCCGACCGAGGTCCCGTGGAGGTCGATGGATGATCTCCTGACCGCCGTCGACACGGCCGCCGTGGCCAATGCGGCCGTCCTGGTTCCTCAGGGCAACCTGCGCATGATGGTGATCGGGCACGAGAACCGGCCGGCGACCGCAGATGACATCGCCGCGATGTGCGACCTGCTGGGTGCAGCGCTGGATGCCGGGGCCTTCGGCATGTCGAGCGGACTCACATACACGCCCGGCATGTACGCCGACACGGCAGAGCTCGAGGCGCTGTGTCGCGTCGTCGCCGAGCGCGGCGGGTACTGGGCCCCGCACACCCGCAGCTACGGCGGGGCGGCGCTGGACGCCTATCGTGAGGCGCTCGACATCGGCAGGCGCACGGGCTGCCCGATCCACCTGACGCACGCCACGATGAACTTCGCGCCGAACCGCGGCCGTGCGGCCGAGCTCCTGGCGCTGGTGGACGAGGCGGTCGACGACGGTGTCGATGTGACCCTCGACACCTACCCGTACCTCCCCGGCGCGACAACGCTGGCCGCGCTGCTCCCGAGCAGGCTCGCCGAGAGCGGTGACCTGCTGGGCACGATCGCCGCCCTCGACGACGACGCACGGGAGGCCGTGCGGGTCGAGCTCGAGGAGATCGGCTGCGACGGCTTCCACGGCGAACGCGCCGACTGGGATGCGATCCAGATCTCGGGCGTCGCTTCGCCGGAGCTCGCACCGCTCGTCGGTCGCACGGTCTCCGAGATCGCCGCGTCCTCGGAGAGACGAGCGGTCGATGTCGTCCTCGACACGATCCTGGCGGACGGCGGCTCGACGGGCATCCTGATGCACATCGGCGACGAGGGCAACGTCCGCACCATCATGCGGCACCCGCGTCACAGCGGCGGCAGCGACGGCATCCTCATCGGCGCGCGCCCGCACCCACGCGGACGCGGCACGTTCCCCCGGTACCTCGGCCACTACGTGCGGGAGCTGGGAGTGCTCTCGCTCGAGGAGGCCGTGCGCCACCTGTCGGGAACCCCCGCGGCCAGGCTGGGGCTCGACCGGGGAGACGCTCCTCGAGGCGTCATCCGCGAGGGGGCCACCGCTGATCTGGTGCTGTTGGATCCGGAGACCATCGCAGCGGGGGCGACATTCGAGTCGCCGCATCTGCCCCCGGTCGGGATCGCCGGGGTGATCGTGGGCGGCGTGCCGGTGGTCGTCGGGTCGCAGGTGACGGGATCGACGCCGGGCCGGGCGCTGCGCATGGCGCCGCCGGTGCATCGCGCGACGGTGCCGCTGGTCTCCGCAGACATCGATCCGGCGGCGGAACCCTTCGAGTGGACATCCCGCACGCGGATCGTCGCGCCCGATGCGCTCGCCGCGAGCGCCGGGCGCCTGGCCGGCGGGGGAGACGCCGACGTCGCGTCCCCCGCGATCACCCTGCGCATCGACGAGGCTCTCGCCGCCGAGCCGTTCGCCGCGGGACGCATCGGCCGTGAAGCCTTCCGGATCACGGTCGAGACGCAGGGCATCGTGGTCTTCGGGGCGAGCGAGGTCGGGGTCTTCCGAGGCGTCACCGCCCTGCGACAGCTGCGAGAGCCCGGCGCGGACCGCGCGCGCATCCCTGTCGGAATCTGGCAGGGCGCACCCGCATACGGCTGGCGCGGAGTGATGCTCGACGTCGCTCGGCATTTCCGCCCGGTCGACGATGTGCGGCGGCTGGTCGATCTGCTGGCCGATCACCACCTGTCGGTGCTGCATCTGCACCTCACCGACGATCAGGGGTGGCGTTTCGAGGTGCCCGGCTTCCCGAGGCTGACCGAGATCGGCGGCCGGCGCGAGTCCACCCAGCGAGGGCACGGGCCTCAGGCCACGATCGAGCCCGGCGTGCACGAGGGCCACTACACGGATGCCGAGCTGCGCGACCTGGTCGCCTATGCCGCCGAGCGGTTCGTCACGATCGTGCCGGAGGTGGAGCTTCCGGGGCACATCCAGGCGGCCCTCGCCGCGTATCCGGAGCTCGGCAACACGGATGCGGGGGAGCCGGTCTCGGCGCCCTGGGAGCGGTTCGGCGTGAACCCGCGCACCCTCGCTCCGACCGACGCCGCCCTGGCGTTCGGCAGGGCGGCCATCGATGCGCTCTGCGATCTCTTCGACTCGTCGTGGATCGGGATCGGCGGCGACGAGGTTCCGGTGACCGAGTGGCAGCAAAGTCCGTCGGCCCGAGAGCGGATGCGCGAGCTCGGCCTCGAGACACCGCACGACGTGCAGCCGTGGTTCACGTCTCACTTCGTGGCGCACGTGCGTCGTCGAGGACGCACTGCCCTCGCATGGGATGAGGTGCTCGAGGGCGACGTCCCCGAGGGGGTCGAGATCCTGGCCTGGCGAGGACCCGTCGCCCTGCGTGAGGCACTGCGCCGCGGCATCCCTGTGATCGCCTGCCCCGACCTCCAGGTCTATCTCGACTACCCGCAGTCGGACTCCGCGGAGGAGCCGATCCGCGTGGGGCCGCCTCTGTCGATCGAGCGCGCCTACACGCTGCGGATCGAGGAGGGTGCATCCGGTGGCCAGGCGAACGTCTGGACCGAGCACCTGCCCACCCGTGATCGCGTCGACTTCGCCCTCTTCCCGCGCCTCGCAGCCATCGCCGAGCGGCTGTGGGACGGAGGGGAGCCGCCCCCGTTCGAGGGTTTCGGACGGCGTCTGCCCACCCATCTGCGCCGGCTCGCCGAAGCGGGGGTGCGGTATCGTCCTCTCGACGGTCCGACGCCTGTGCAGCGGCGTCCGGGCGTTCCGGGAAAGCCGCTCACCACCCAGGCCCGCGAGAAGATCGTCGAAGGCCTGGTCGCCCGCCTGATCGAGCGCGCGCGAGCCTCTGACGGGTCGCTCTCGGCATAATGTAACGTTTCCGTAACCCTCCCTGTGCTACACGGAGCGGGGGTTGCACAATTTTTGTTCGTAAGGTCTACTAACAAACATGTCCGTATCGGGTGAATCGCGTCCATCGACGGCGTCAGACTACGTCGGTGCGAGCGCTCACGCCTTCGGGCCGGGGCGCCACCTCCGCTCGCGCGCCAAGGTGCTGCCCGAGCACGCGCGCGGACACAACCGCGCACTCGTGCTGCAGACGCTGTACCACTCCGGTGCGATGAGCAGGGCAGACCTCTCGAGGGAGACGGGACTGACACGGGTCACCATCTCGGATCTCGTCGCCGAGTTCATCGCCGACGGCATCGTGATCGAGATGGGCGTGCGCGAGACGGTCGGGCCGGGCAAGCCTCCGATTCTGATCGACATCGATCGCGTCGGCCATCAGATCATCGGTCTCGACCTCTCGGGCCCCCGAGCCTTCGTCGGAGCGCTGCTCAGCCTCGACGGCGACGTGCTCGAGCGTCGCGAGGTGGCGCGCCCCGAGACGCCCGACGGCGAGGCGGCGTACGCCGCCACGCTCGAGCTCGCACGCGCTCTCGCCGAGACCGCGACGCAGCCCATCCTCGGCGTCGGCATCGGCACCCCGGGCGTCGTCCGCCCGGATGGCGTGGTGCTCAGCTCGCCCAACCTCGGCTGGACCAATCTGCCGCTCGAGGCGAAGCTGGGCGTCGATCTCGATCTTCCGGTCCTCGTGCGCAACGATGCGAACGCGGCCGTGCTCGCGGAATACACCTTCGGCGAGGCCAAGGCCGACTTCATGCCCATCAAGATCGGTCGCGGCGTCGGTGCGGGTGTGATCACGGGCAGCCAGCCGCTGCTCGGCAGTCGGTTCGCCGCGGGCGAGATCGGTCACGTCGTGGTCGGCACCGACGGCGGCCCCCGCTGCGCATGCGGCAAGGACGGGTGCCTCGAAGCCTGGCTCAGCGAGACCCGGCTGCGACCGGCCATCGACGCGGCCCCCGACTCCCGCGACGAGATCCTCCGCGATGCGGGAACCCGCATGGCGATCGCGATCGCACCGATCGTGGCCGCGCTCGATCTCTCCGAGGTGGTGCTCTCCGGCCCCGGCGACCTGCTCGACGGCGTGCTCGTCGACGCGGCCGTCGAGACCCTGCACGCACGCACTCTCGAGGGTGTCTTCGAAGACGCCCTCATCCGCCGCACCCTGCAAGACGACATCGTCCTCCGCGGCGCCGCCGTGATGGTCCTGTCCAGCCAGCTGGGCGTGTCGTGATCGCCGCCCCCGCACCCGCCCCCGCCCCGAGGACGAGCAGGAGCACGATCCGATGACGGATGCCATCGTCGCCGACCTCGCCGGTCGGCGGATTCGAGTGGGCCTGGACGTCGGCGGCACCAAGATCGACGCCGTGGCAGTGTCGCCGTCGGACGAGATCGTGGCGCGCCTGCGGCGTCCGACGGGATGGGGTGAGGATGCGGTCGTGGTCAGCATCCTCGACGCGATCGATGCTCTGGCGGACGAGGGCGGCTTCGCCCGATCCGACATCGAGTCGGTGGGCATCGGGATTCCCGGGCTCGTCGACGCCGACACCGGCCGGGTGCTGCACGCCGTGAATCTCGGGGTCGAGTCGCTCGACCTCGCAGGCCAGGTCGGCGGACGACTCGGCATTCCCGTCAGAGTCGAGAACGACGTCAAGGCGGCAGCGCTCGGTGCGGCCGTGCTGCGCGGCATCGACGGATCGATGGCCTACCTCAACCTCGGCACCGGGGTCGCGGCGGGCATCGTCGTCGACGGCACGATCTGGCGCGGTGCTCGAGGCACGGCAGGCGAAGTCGGGCACCTCTCGGTGGATCCGAACGGTCGACTCTGCGGCTGTGGCCAGCGCGGATGCATCGAGACGTTCTGCGGCGGCGGCGCACTCGCGAGGGCGTGGGAGCGTCCTGGCGCGCTGCCGGTGCGCGACATCCTGGATGCCGCCGAGGCCGGCGACGAGCG
>NZ_JAGGPD010000089.1 GCF_018613995.1 Microbacterium sp. ISL-103
CGGCCGGCTGAGGCCTGGTCGGCTGGGGCCGCTGCAGTTACGCGAGCAGCTGGTGCCGTGCGAGATCGCGGTACAGCGGAGTCGATTCGATGAGCTCGGCGTGCGTGCCCTGACCGACGACGACGCCGTCCTGCAGCACGACGATGATGTCGCTGTCGACCACGGTCGACAGCCGGTGCGCGATGACGATCAGCGTGCGGTCGGTCGAGACGGCGTCGATCGCCTCGCGCATGCGCTGCTCGTTCACCCCGTCGAGTGACGAGGTGGACTCGTCGAGCAGCAGGATCGGCGCGTCGGTGAGCAGCGCACGGGCGATCGCGAGGCGCTGGCGCTCGCCGCCCGAGAGCATCACGCCGTCTTCGCCCACCGGTGCGTCGAGACCCAGCGGATCGCGCTCAAGCACGTCGCCGAGGTTGACGGCCCGCAGCACCTGCTCGCAAGCGGCGTCCGAGGCATCGGGTGAGGCGAGACGCAGGTTGTCGGCGAGTGTTCCGGCAAGCGTCGGGGCGTCCTGCTCGACGTAGCCGAACTGCGCGCGGAGCTCGTCGCGGGGGTAGGTGCGGGAGTCGTGGCCGTAGAGCCGGATCGATCCACCCGTGGGGTCGTAGAAGCGCTCGACCAGTGACAGGATCGTGCTCTTGCCGGCACCGCTGGGTCCGACGAGAGCGACGCGTGCGCCGCGCGGCACGGCGAACGACACCCCGCGCAGCACTTCGCGCTCCGGGGTCGCGGACGCGTCGTCTGCGGCCTCCAGGTGCGCGTCGGCGAGCAGGGTCTGCGCCTCTTTCGCTGCGGCCAGTCGCGCGGCGATCACGTTCTCGGGGTAGCGGAAGCGCACATCGCGGAACTCGATGGCGGCGGCGGCGGGGTCGGGGTCGGCGCGGTCGCGCGAGACGGAGGCGGCGATCTGGTCATCCTGCTGCGTCTCGATCGGCAGGTTCAGCACCTCCTGGATGCGCCCGAGGGCACCGAGCGCCTGGTTCACCGAGGTGATCGCTCCGAACGTCGTGGCGAGCGGCATGACGAGCATGAACAGGAAGAGGATGAACGTGATCAGCGAGGCGATGGTGATCGTTCCCGCGGCGACGCGGAAGCCGCCGACGCCGAGCACGACGAGCAGAGAGACCTGCAGTGCGACGCCGGCGATGGGGACGACGAGAGACGAGATCTTCGCGATCCGCACGCCGATGCCGTACGCCTCGGAGGCGATCGCAGAGACCGCCGCGGTCTCGCGCTCGGTGGCGCCGGAGGCGCGAACGGTGCGGATCGACCCGACGGCGCGCTCGACACCCGAGGCGAGCTCGCCCACCTTCTCCTGCTGCGCGGTGGATGCGGTGCGGATCCGCCCGCTGAGCAGGGTGACGACGACCGCGGAGGCGCCGATGACGATCACGATGAGCAGCAGCAGCACGGGGTCGATCACGAGCATCGCGATGAGCGCGCCCAGGAAAAGGATCGCACTGCCCACGGCATCCGCGAGCCCCTGGGTGAGCACGGCGTAGAGCAGGGTGGTGTCGGTGCCCACACGAGAGACGAGGTCTCCGGTGCGCCGCGCGTCGAACTCGCTGATCGGCAGGTGCAGGATGCGCGAGATGAGCTTGCGTCTGCTCGAGTACACGACCGCAGTGCCGGTGCGCTGCAGCAGATAGTGCTGGTAGCCCGAGATGATCGACGACACGATCACGAGCCCGATCAGAACCCAGATCAGGATGCCGAGGCCCTGGTCGGACTGCACGGCCTCGATCAGCTGGCCGACGAGCAGCGGCTGGGCGAGAGAGGTGGCCGCCCCGAACACGCTGAGGACGGCGACGACGATGAGCGTGCGCTTGTGCTCGAAGAGGAAGGGGAGGAGCTGACGGAAGGTGGCGCGCGGACCGTCGTACTGCGCGCCGCGTCCGCGTCGGCGTGATGTCGCCGTGCTGGACATGCGGAACCTCGTTCTGAAAGGGAGTAGTTCGACCGTACTTCGTGTGCGGGCGGATTCTGTGGATGCGCTGTGTGCGGCTCAGATCTCTCCGGGAACGGCGATGCGCCGCCTGTCGTGACCCGAGAGAGCTCGCGATCGATCGCAGTGCGAGACTGGGCGAATGCTCGCTGCACCGAAACCCAAGCCCGGCGACAGAGTCGCGGTCCTCTCACCCGCGTTCGCGGCGCCCGCCGTCGCGCCGGAGATCCACGAGCAGGCGATGCGCCGCCTTCAGGACCTCACAGGGCTCGTGCCCGTGGAGTACGCGACGACGCGTCAGCTGGACGCGAGCCCAGAGGCCCGCGCGGCCGATGTGAACGCCGCGTTCGCAGACCCCGGCATCCGGGCGATCCTCGCGACGATCGGCGGTGACGACCAGATCCTGGTGGTGCCGCATCTCGACGCCGCGCTCGCGCAGGCCGACCCCAAACCCTTCCTCGGCTACAGCGACAACACGAACATCCTCAACTGGCTGTGGGGGCGCGGCATCCGTGGCTACTACGGCGGCTCCACGGCCGTGCATCTCGGGCCGGGCCCCGCGGTCGACGACGTGCATCTGCGCGCGCTGCGCGCAGCGCTGCTCGACGGCGGCACGCTCGAGATCACCGAGCCCGGCGAATCGGAAGACGTCGGGAAGCGCTGGGAGGATCCCCGCGCGCTCACCGAGTACGGCGATCGGGTCGCGACCGAGGAGTGGACCTGGTCGGGTCCCCGGGTGCGCGTCGAAGGCCGTACCTGGGGCGGGTGCCTCGAGGTCATCGATCAGCTCGCGCTCGCCGACCGGCTGCCGACGGCCTACGACCTGCGGGGCGGCATCCTGCTGTTGGAGACGAGTGAGGAGCGTCCGTCCGCCGGCTGGGTGGCCCGCTGGGTGCGGGGGCTCGGAGAACGCGGCATCCTCGACGCCGTCGCCGGAGTGGTCGTCGCCCGTCCGCCGGTCAGCGACTTCGAGTTCCTTCCGTCGCGGGCCGAGGCCGAACAGCTGAGGGCGGCGCAACGGGATGCCGTGATCGAGACCGTGTCGCGGTACAACCCTGACGCGGTGGTCTGCGTCGGAGTGCCGTTCGGTCACACCCGACCGCAGTGGNNGTCGCACGACACGAAGGGCGGCACCCCCGAGGAGGTGCCGCCCTTTCGCGTGAGGTGATGCGTCAGAGTTCGACGGCAGCCGCGACTCCGAGGTCGGATTCGTAGTCGTTGTCCTTCGTCTCCTTCGAGAGCAGGAGCGCGATGAAGGTCAGCACGCCCATCGCCGAGAGATAGAGGCCCACGAGCCAGGGAGCGCCGTCGCCGAGTTCCCAGAGCCACAGGGCGATGAGCGGCGCCACGGCCGCGCCGAGGATGGACGACACGTTGTACGAGATCGCGGATCCCGTGTAGCGGACGTTGGTGGGGAAGAGCTCGGGAAGCAGTGCGCCCATCGGGCCGAACGTCGCGCCCATGAGCATGAACCCGAACACGAGGAATGCCTGCGCGAGTGCGCCCGTGAACTTCGGGTCCATCGCAGGAAGCAGGAAGGCGTTGAACGTGAAGCCGAACACGATGATGAGCCCGGTGACCCACAGGAGCAGCTTGCGGCGGCCGATCGAGTCGGCGATCGGCCCCGAGAGCAGCGTGAAGATGCCGAAGAAGACCACGCCGACGATCTGCATGAGCACGAAGTCGGTGTAGGCGAACCCGAGACCCGGATAGAACTGTGCGGCGAAGGCCGATGCGTCGAAGTCCTTGCCCGTCGCCTCGGCAGCGGCCTGTGCGGCGGCGGACGCCGTCTCGAGGGTTGCCGGCTTCGTGCCGTACGCGAGGGTGAAGTTCGTCATCAGGTAGAACAGCACGTAGGTCGCCAGCATGATGAACGTGCCGAGGATCAGCTGCTTCCAGTGGTGGCGGAACACGGTCGCGAGGGGCAGCTTGCGGATCGCGCCCTTCTTCTCGGCCTTCTTGAAGGTGTCGGATTCGACGAGCTTGAGCCGCACCCACAGGCCGATGATGACCATCACCGCCGAGAACAGGAACGGGATGCGCCAACCCCATGACAGGAACGCCTCGGACTTCAGCGCCGGGTTGTCGGCATGCGGCAGCAGCCAGTTGATGCCGAGGAACAGGAAGTTGGCGATGATGAAGCCGAGCGGCGCTCCGAGCTGCGGGAAGGTGCCGTACCAGGCGCGCTTGCCGGCCGGGGCGTTCTCGGTGGCGACGAGAGCCGCACCCGACCACTCGCCACCGAGCGCGAAGCCCTGCGCCAGGCGCAGGATCAGCAGCAGCAGTGCGGCCCACCAGCCGATCTGCTGGAACGTGGGCAGGAGCCCGATGATGAAGGTCGCGATGCCCATCGTGAGCAGCGAGGCGACGAGCGTGGCCTTGCGGCCGAACTTGTCACCGAAGCGGCCGAAGACGACCGCGCCGATCGGGCGAGCGACCATCGCGGCGCCGAACACGGCGAACGACGACAGCAGTGAGGTGGTGTCGTTCCCCGTGGGGAAGAACAGCACCGGGAAGACCAGCACGGCCGCTGTCGCGTAGGCGTAGAAGTCGTAGAACTCGATCGTGGTGCCGACGAGGCTCGCCGTGATGACGCGCGAGCGCGGATTCGCGGGCGCTGTGGTCGTACTCATGCTGCTCCTTCGTTCCGAGTGCCCGGTATACCAAGGCACCGAGAGATCCTACGCCTTCCTGAACGTTTGCTGGGTGCGTGTGACCTCCTCGCGACGCGTCTGCGTAGAGTCGGAGGCGGATGCCGCTGCGCACGCGAGACGGGATGACACTGTGACGACGAGACTTCTGCTGCTGGCCGACACCCATGTGCCGGCGCGTGCGAAGCGACTGCCCGACGCGGTGATGCGGGCGGTCGACGAGGCCGACATCGTCGTCCACGCGGGCGACTGGATCGACGCCGCGACGCTGGATCTGCTCGAGTCGCGCTCGCGGGTTCTCGTAGGCGTCTACGGGAACAACGACGGTCCCGAGCTGCGCGAG
This sequence comes from Microbacterium sp. ISL-103, assembly GCF_018613995.1. Taxonomy (GTDB): domain Bacteria; phylum Actinomycetota; class Actinomycetes; order Actinomycetales; family Microbacteriaceae; genus Microbacterium. The sequence continues at coordinate 4,940 of NZ_JAGGPD010000089.1, forward strand.
CGGCTGCCCGAGATCGCCCGTCTGACTCTCGAAGAGGTCGACGTGGCGGTGGTGCACGAGACAGGTGCGAAGCAGCGCCGCGAAGAGCGGATGGATGCGGCGTTTCCCGGCACCGATCTGCTCGTCTTCGGGCATTCGCACATCCCCTGGGACACCGTCGCACCGTCGGGGATGCGTCTGCTGAACCCGGGCTCTCCGACCGATCGACGACGCCAGCCGGTGTGCACGATGATGACGGTCGTGATCGACGGACGACGCATCGACGCCACGCTGGTGCCGATCGTATGAGCGCCTCACCTCGCCGAGATGACGACGTCGAGGGGCCCGCGGCGTACCGCGCTCCGATGCGCTCGCGCGACGACGACGTCAGCGACGGGCCGGCCGTCGAGCGGGCGCTCGCGCTCGGCCTTTGCGGGGTGGGCGGCAGGCTCGATGTCACGCCTGCTTCGTGGGCGGATGCGCTCGCCGCCGTGGACGCGGCTCACGGCGAGCGGATGGCGCGCCGACTCGAGCGGTTCGCGGGGGTATCCGAGGGGGCGTTCGTCTGGACGCGCGACGTCGACGGGTTCCTCTGGCTGGGCAGGCTCGCCGGGCCGTGGCGCTACGACCCCTCGCCCGAGGGCCGCGCGGTCGATCTCGTGCACGTGCGTGCGTGCGACTGGCTCGAGAGTCCGGTCGAGCCGGCTGCGGTGCCCGCCGGCGTGCTCGAGGCGTTCGCACGCGGGGGCCGCAACTGGCAGAGCATCACCCGAGCCGACAGCGCACAACTCACCGCAGACGTCTGGGATTCTCGCCGGAGCCCGTAGCGAGACTCGTCACTCGGCCGGACGCAGAGCGACGAGGATCTCGCTGTATCGGCTGAGGAAGGCCCGCTCGTCGAGTCGCTTGCGACGCAGCCATGTCGTGACCTCGTCGTTGCGTTTGCTCGCGTTGCACGACCCGCATGCGGGCACCACGTTTTCGACCGTGTAGCGGCCACCTCGGGAGATCGGCATCACGCAATCGCGCTGGAGCGCGACCTCGCCCGCTCCGCAGTACGCGCATCCACCCCAGGCCTCCTGCAGCGAGATCCACTGCTCGGCGGTGAGGTCGTTGTCGACCCGTGCCAGGCGGCCCTGACGTCGCTTCGCATGACGGGCGCGCGCAGCGGGCGTGGGAGTGGAGAACCTTCGGCGCGGCACNNGCCGAGAGCGAGCGTCGGCACGAAGTCGGCGGTCGCGTCGAGCAGGTGCTCGAGTTCGAGGACGACGAGGCGGTTCGCTCCGGCATGCGTGGCCGGAGACGGCACGAAGAGCGTGCGCTGGGGGCCGTTGCGCCAGTAACGCCCCAGGAAGAAGCCATTGACGAACGCGTAGCCCTTGCTCCAGGCGGCGGTGTCGAGGAACAGGTCGGCGGGGGAGTCGAGGTCGAAGTCCGCGACCCACGCAGACGGTCCGACGATCGCCTCGTCGGAGGCCTCCGTGGCGCGCGATCCGATCTTCGCCGCGATCTCCGCAGCCAGGGCCGCCACGTCGAGCGGTGTCGAGTGCCAGCCGGTCAGCGGCACGCCGTCGAGCGCAGGAGTGCCGATGAGGCCCTTCTGCTCGCCGAGCCGGTGGTCGTAGTTCACCCGGCCTCCCTCTTCCACGAGGATGCTGAGCCTGCGCCCGGCCGGGATCTGCAGGGCGCGGTCGTGACGTGTGCGTGAGAGCGTGCCGACGGGCTGTCCGTCGACGCTGACCCAGGCGAGGTCGCGCACCTCGTCGAGCACGAGCTGACCGCCCCGGCCCTCGGGCAGGGAGACGTCGTAGCGGACGAGAGCGCTCAGGTGCTCCAGCTCGTCGAACGTGACGGGTGCGGGCGAGGCGGGGGCCGCCGCCGCGGCATCCGTCCATGGCCCTGTGGGCACGAGCGGCGCGGAGAAGGCGGGCGCAGGCTCCGCGGCGGTCGGAAGCTCGTCCGGCACGGGAGCGTACTTGGCGATGACGTCGCGGAACGCGAAGAACTTCGCTGTCGGGTTTCCGGCCTCGTCGAGAGGCGCGTCGTAGTCGTACGACGTGACGATCGGCAGGTAGCGGCCCTTGTGGTTCGCGCCGTTCGTGAGGCCGAAGTTCGTGCCGCCGTGGAACATGTAGATGTTCACCGAGGCCCCGGCGGCGAGGAGCTCGTCGAGGTCGGAAGCTGCTGCGTCGACGTCGGTCGTGTGATGCACGCCACCCCACCAGTCGAACCAGCCGTCCCAGAACTCCGAGCACATCAGCGGCCCGGTGGGCTGGTGCGAGCGCAGGGTGGCGAGACGCTCGGCGCTGCGCGAGCCGAAGGATCCGGTCTTGTGCAGCTCGGGCAGGCTGCCGTCGGCGAGCATCTGATCGGTGGGCTGGTCGACGGTCGTGAGGGGCACCGTGATGCCGGCCTCGCGCGTGAGGGAGACGAGCGCCTCGAGGTAGGCCTTGTCGGAGCCGTAGGCGCCGTACTCGTTCTCGATCTGCACCAGCACGACCGAGCCGCCCCGGTCGATCTGCCGTGGTGCGACGATCTCGTAGACCCGACGGAGGTAGTCGCTCACATCGGACAGGAAGGTCGGCTCCGAGGAGCGCAGCTCGCGCTCTCCCGCGGTGAGCCAGTTCGGCAGACCGCCGTTGTGCCATTCCGCGCAGATGTAGGGGCCGGGGCGGACGATCGCGTCCATGCCCTCGGCCTGGATCAGGTCGAGGAAGCGGCCGAGGTCGTTCCATCCCGTGGCATCCCACTCGCCTCGGCGGGGTTCGTGAGCGTTCCAGGCGACGTAGGTCTCGATCGTGTTGAGCCCCATCAGGCGGGCCTTGCGGATGCGGTCCTGCCACTGGTCGGGGTGCACCCGGAAATAGTGGATGGCACCGGAGATCACCCGGTGGGGGAGCCCTGCGCGGAGGAAGTCTGTCTCGCCGATGGAGAAGGAGGTCACGATGAGGTGCTTTCGATGGGAGGGCCGGACGGGGAGCGCGTCCCCGTCCGGCCCGGACGTGCGATTACTTGTTGACGGCGAAGCCCTGCGAGTTGCCGTACTCGACCAGGGCGTCCTGCCAGGTCGTGAGGCCCTCGTTCAGGTCGGTGCCGTTCTGGTACGACTGGCCCACGGTGTCGCCGAAGATGCTGTTGCCGTAGACCTGGTAGGGCAGGTAGTTCCAGCCCTCGACGACGTCGTCGGCCGCAGCGGCGAGGACCTCGTTGATCTTCTGTCCGCCGAAGTACTCGGGGGCGTCGGCGAGGAACTCCTCGCTCGACAGCTCAGCGGTGGTCGAGGGGAAGCCGCCCGACTCGAGGAAGGTCGAGATGCTCTCCTCCGAGTTGTTCAGCCACCACAGGAAGCCGGCTGCGAGCTCCGGGTTCTTGCTCTGCGTGGTCACGGCCTGTCCGCCGCCGCCGTTCTCCGCCGTCGCCGGGGATCCGTCGTAGGTCGGCATCGGCGCGACGCGCCAGTCTCCCGCACCGTCGGGGGCGCCGGTGATCAGGTTCCCGGGCATCCAGGCGCCGATGACGAGGGTCGCGAGGCTGCCGTCGCCGAGAGCGCGGAACCACTCGTCGCTCCAGCTGCCGTAGGGCGCGAGCAGGTCCTCCTCGACGAGGCGGTTCCAGTTCTCGGTCCACTTCTTCGACCCGTCGTCCTGCAGGTCGATCGTGACGTCGGTGCCCGAGGTCGCGAACGGCTTGCCGCCCGCCTGCCAGATCATCGAGGTCGCGAATCCGGCGTCGCCGGTGTCGTTGGTGATGTAGGCGTTCGGGTTCGCGGCGTCGATCGCCTTCGCCGCCTCGTAGTACTCGTCCCACGTGGTCGGCACGTCGACACCGGCGGCGTCGAAGACGGCCTTGTTGTAGAAGAGGGCCATGGGGCCGGAATCCTGGGGCAGACCGTAGATCGCGTCGCCGTCGGTGACCGAGTTCCACGTCGAGGCCGTGTAGTCGTCTTCGAAGTCGGCGAAGCCGTACTGCGAGAGGTCGACGAACGCGTCGGTCAGTGCGAACTGCGGGAAGGCGTAGTACTCGACCTGCACGACGTCGGGAGCGCCCGAGCCCGCCTTGATGGCGTTCTGCAGCTTGGTGTACTCCTCGTTGTTGGTGCCCGCGTTGACCACGTTCACCTTCACGTTCGGGTACTCCTTCTCGAAGGCCTCGACCTGGGCCTCGGCAGAGGGGGTCCACGACCAGTACGTGATCTCGCCGCCCTTCTCGAGCGCGGCCTCGATCGAGTCGAACGAGCCGTCGCCGGCAGCGCCGCCGCCGCCGGATCCTGCGTCACCGGTGCTGCAGCCGGCCAGGGCGAGCGCCGCGACGGTTCCGGCCGCGAGCACCGCGAGGGTGCGCCGCGCGGCGGGTGAGGGAAGGTGCTTCATTGCTGTGTCCTTTCGGGGTGCGGTCCAGCATCGGACCGACATGTGCGGGTGCGGAGGGATGCCGGGGGCTACTGCTTGACGCCGCCGGCGGTGAGACCTGACTGCCAGAACCGCTGCAGCAGCAGGAAGGCGATGACGATCGGGATGATGGTGAGCAGCGAGCCCATGATCACGAGGTTGTAGATCGGCTGGGATCCCGCGCCGATCGCCTGGGCGCTCCACTGGTTGAGGCCGACGGTGAGCGGGTACCAGGCGGGGTCGGACAGCATGATCAGGGGCAGGAAGTAGTTGTTCCAGGTCGCCACCACGGTGAACAGCGTGACGGTGACGATGCCCGGTGCGAGCAGTCGCATCGAGATCGTGAAGAACGTGCGGAACTCGCCCGCGCCGTCGATGCGCGCCGCCTCGAGGAGCTCGGTCGGGATCGACTCCGAGGCGAACACCCAGATCAGGTACAGCCCGAAGGGGCTGATGAGCGACGGGATGATGACGGCCCAGGGGGTGTTGGTGAGACCGAGCTCGCTGAAGAGCAGGAACGTGGGCACAGCGAGGGCGGTGCCGGGCACGGCGACCGCGCC
>NZ_JAGGPD010000090.1 GCF_018613995.1 Microbacterium sp. ISL-103
AGACGATGAGCGTCCGCACGATCTCGGCGTTCGACATACCCTGCGCAAGACGCTGAAGCACCTCCTGCTCGCGGTCGGTGAGCGCCTCGAGAGTGTCGTCGCCTCCCACCGGCTCGGTGTCTCGCACATGCTTGATCAGCAACGACGCGATCCGCGGAGACAGTGAGCTCGCGCCGCTGTAGACCTCGCGCACGCCCTCGAGAATGCTCGCCGCGCTCGAATCCTTCAGCAGATATCCCGACGCGCCCGCACTGAGCATGGGCAGCACCGTGTCGCTGCCGTCGAGCGTCGTGACGGCGAGGATCTTGATGTCGGGCCAGCGCTCACTGATCACGGCCGTCGCTTCGATGCCGTTCATCTCAGGCATCTGCACGTCCATCATGACCACGTCCGGCCGTTCCCGCTCGACCACTTCGATGCCCTCGAGCCCGGACTCGGCCTCGGCGATCACCGTGATCTCGGGGTCTCGCGAGACGAAATGGGAGAGCGCCGAGCGCACCAGCGGATCGTCGTCGACGATCACAACGCGGATTTGGGACATGGAGGAAGCCTAACGGCGCTCGACCTCAGGCGCGAGGCTGTAGACCTTTGGCTATTTTTCTCTAGACGAGAGACAGATGTGCCGTGTGCAGATCACCGAGAAGATGAGTACATCGCTAGTCAAAAGTGCAATAAAGGAGGTGAATCTCTATGTCTTTCTGGAACCAGGTTGGACACTTCTTCGGCTTCTATCGTTAATATATCTGGCGAAAAGGAGATAATGAAGTATGGCTTCAAGTCTTTCCTCGGGTGACCGCACTGACGTCACCCGGCTCGGTAAGGGCGAGAAGCTCAGCACGATCGAACGAATCGCCGTCTTGGCGGTCATCGGAACGATCGTCCTCTTCGACATCGTCGGACTGTTCCTCCCTCCGGGGTTGGATCCGCTGACAGCAGCCATCGGGATCGCATCGACAGCGGTTCTGGCTCTCTATCTCTGGTCGCCACTGATCGCGACATACGCCCTCGGCGTGGTGTTCGCACTCTCTTTCATCCCCGGCATCCAAGCTCAGGTGCTCACGGTCGCCGCTTTCGCGGCAGGCTTGATCGTGCGTCTGGGATGGACCTCATTGGTCCTCTCCTATGCCGGTGTCTTCCTCCTCGCATCCGCTCTTGTCGCCACAGGCGACTCGACGAATGTCTTCAACATCGCGATCTTCCTCGTCGGTGCCGCAGTATCCGGTGCCGTCGGCTTCGCACTTCGTATCGCGTTCGCCCGAGGGCGGACTCTCGAAGTGCAGCTGGCCGAGAAGGCCGAGCAGGAACGTCAGGCAGTACTCGCTGAGCGGCGTTGGATCGCCGGCGAGCTGCACGACAGCATCGCGCACCACCTCACGGTGGTGGCGCTGCATGTGCAGATGCTCGACGACGATCGCACGAGCAGCGAATCTCAAGAAGCGATCCGCATCGCCGCGCGCAAGGCGATGACCGATCTCCGTTTCGTGATCGACCTCGCCGACGACGGGCCTCGCTCCGAGGGCATGCCGTCAGGCGACCTGGCCGCGTCGATAGACGAGGCCAGAGACGAGTTCCAGTCCGCCGGGCACACCGTACTGCTCAGCGGCGACCCCACAGACGAGCGCATCCCGCGCGCGGCCGAGATCATCCTCGCGCGCATCATGCGGGAGTCCGCCACCAACGTCCTCAAGTACGCGGGCCGAGGCGAGGTCGAGATCCGTCTCGACGTCGACGACGACCTGGTCGCGATGACCGTCGGAAGCCCGCTGTCCGTCACCCCGCGCCGGGAGCTCTCCTCCAGCCGCACCGGCATCGGCCGCATGGCCGAACGAGTGCTCGGCGCCAGCGGTGAGTTCGACGCAGGCGAGGTGGACGGACGCTGGGTCGTCTTCGCGCGTCTTCCGCTGGCCTGACGATCCGGGGTAATCTGTCCTTCGCACCTCCCGGTGACCCCCAAATCGGATGCCGGTATTTCGAAGTGCACGCCCAGAAACCGCGTGATTCCGCGGCTTCGCGGCGAAACACTAGACGAAGGTCTATGCAAGGTCTCGACTATAGGCCGTGTTCGATGGTGTAGCCGGCGGCTTACATTGGGTATACCCCAGAAATAGCGCATCCCCAGCGCTGTGATCGCGAGCGCGATCTTTGGAATCTGATCCCCATCGCGCTCGCGATCGGCTTCTCTCCTCGATGAGACGCAGCCGATCCTCGGGTTCTAGCCTCCGACGGCTCGCATGTAATGGCCGTCCGTCGAGATCCCCGACGCCGCGACCGTGAATCGCACCACCTCGCTGAGGTAGCGATCCTCCGACGCCTCGAAGATACGACCCGCCGCGTCCCGCGAGATGCGGCTCAGGCGCAGTATCGGCGTGCCCTGCGGAACGCGAAGCAGCGCGGAATCCTGTTCGTCGGCAGCGACCGCGTCGATCTGGTGCTGCAATCCGACGATCGGGTGGCCGACCGATCCGAGGTACTCGGTGATCGAGATCTCGTCGGGGTCGACATCGAACAGTCGTCGTCCCACCGCCTCGGTGTAGAACAGTCTCTCGAGCATCGTAGGGCGTCCGTCGAGCAGACGCAGCCGCACGACGCTCACGATCGTGTCATCGGGGGCGACCCCGAGCAGCTCCGCGCGATCGCCTGCGCGGCGCAGACTCAGCTCCTGGGTCTGCGCTCCGGGTGTGACTCCGAGGTCACGCGCCCATCGGGTGAAGGGCACCGAGACATCGACAGCCTGACTGGCCTTTCTCGCGACCACGCGGGCCGGCCGCCCTCGGCCTGTCTCGATCAGCCCCTCGCTCTTGAGCGCCGCCAGGGCATTGCGAATCGGGCCCCGAGACGTGCGCCACCGCTCGGCCAGCTCCGACTCGGTCGGTACGTCATCGCCGGGGCGCAGCGTGCCGTCGGCGATCTGCCCTCGCAGGTCGTCGGCGATCTGGGTGTACACAGCTTCAGCCACATAGGCATACTACTTGTCGGTCCGGGAGTGCAGTTCACCGTTCTGCGCGAGTTCATCCGGGGAAATCGCGGGTGAACGACCCCTGAACTCTTCCGAGTTAGGTATATACCTCGACCTCTCAGGTGTCAGAGTGGCTCGTGGATCACCCCTCCCACCTCTGAAAGGTCCTCATGAAGCTCCGCGCTCTCCCCGTACTCGCCGGTGCCGCGATCCTCGCGCTCGGCCTCGCCGCCTGTTCCGGCACCGCCGAGGCCACCGGCAGTGCCGGTGCTGATGAGACGTCGTCGACCAGCGGCTTCGCGGTCGATGAGAACACGCTCGTCTTCGGCGTCGTGCCCGACTCGGTCGACACCGAGACGAACTACCAGCCGCTGATGGACTACATCGCCGAGATCACCGGCAAGTCCGTCGAGTACCACGAGTCCACCGACTACGCGGCGCTGATCGAGGCCGCAGCCGCGGGCAAGGTCGACGTGGCGTCGTTCTCGGGCTTCACCTACGTCACCGCGACCAACAACGGCGCGAAGCTGACCCCGATCTCGTCGATCGTCACCGAAGAGGGCCAGGAGCCCGGGTACTACTCGCAGGCGATCGTCCCGGCCGACAGCGACATCTCGAGCCTCGAGGACTTCAAGGGCAAGAAGGTCTGCTTCGTCGACCCGTCGTCGACCTCGGGCTACCTCTTCCCCTCGTACAACCTGCTCGAGACGGGCATCGACCCCAAGACCGACATCACCCCCGTCTTCGCGGGCAAGCACGACGTGAGCGTGCAGAAGGTCGGCGAAGGCGTCGAGTGCGAGGTCGGTTTCGCAGAGGACTCCGAGGTCGAGAAGTCGGATGCCGTGAAGGTCATCGCCGAGACCATGGTTCCCGGTGCGCCGCTCGTCTACTCCTCGACGCTTCCCGACGACGTGGCCCAGAAGCTCATCGACGGCCTCTCCGAGATCACGATCGACGACATCATCGCCGCCGGCATCGACAGCGCAGACACCGACTCGTTCCGCAGCGTCTTCTACGCCACGAAGCCGGTCGACGACGCGTACTACGACCTGATCCGCGACATCTGCAAGGAGACCGAAGCGGAGCAGTGCCAGGGCTGACGCCCGACCACTGACCGTCGGTCGGGTCCGAGCGCCCTTCGTCGCATCTTCGCAGCAGCTGCGAGAGACGAAGGGCGCTCACCCGCAGCCACGCGCATCGCCCCGGCACGACGAAGACCCGAGCACCGCACACCCGAACACGACGCACCACTGGAGAGAATGCAATGAATGCGGCATCCGATGCCCTGATCCGCCTGGCGGGCGTGACCAAGAACTTCGGCTCGACGGCGGCACTCAAGGATGTGTCGCTGCAGGTGTCACGCGGCGAGATCGTCGTGCTGCTCGGCCTCTCGGGCTCGGGCAAGTCGACGCTGCTGCGGCACCTCGACGGCCTCGAGACTCCGACCTCCGGTGACATCGAGGTGCTGGGCTCCCAGGTGCCCGCGCTGAAGGGCAAGGCTCTTCGCCGGCTCCGCAGCCGGGTGGGCTTCATCTTCCAGCAGTTCGAGCTGGTGCCCTCGCTCACCGTGCTCGAGAACGTGCTCACCGGATCGCTGTCCGAGGTCCGCGGGCCGCGGCTCGGTCTCTGGGGATACTCGAAGGCGGCCAAGCTGCGCGCCCTCGGTCATCTCGACCGAGTCGGCCTGCTCGATCGCGCCTACCAGCGCAGCGACACGCTTTCCGGCGGCCAGCAGCAGCGCGTGGCGATCGCCCGCGCACTGATGCAGAAGCCCGACATCCTGCTCGCCGACGAGCCGGTCGCATCACTCGATCCCGAATCGAGCGACCAGGTCATGGCGCTGATCCGCGAGATCGCCGCCGACGAAGGCCTCACGGTGGTCTGCAGCCTGCACCAGGTCGACCTCGCGATCTCGTGGGCCGACCGCATCGTCGGGCTTCGCCACGGCGAGGTCGTGCTCGACATGCCCACCACCGACCTGACGAAGTCCGAGGTCATGGAGATCTACGGACGCGTCGCGACGACGACCGCCGAGATCCAGGCCGTGCGGGCCGAGCTCACCGACATCACGGCGGATGTCGTCGTCGAAGCGGCCGAGATCGATGCCGCGCTGACCGAGAAGGCGCGCGTCTCGTGACTCTGCTCTCCGGCCCGCCGGCCGCACGCTCGGCATCCGGCGCGACCCCGGGCACAGCCTCGGCGTCTGCGACCGTCGGCGAGCGCGCGCCCCGACGCCCCGTCTCGCCCGAGCGCATCGCCGCCGGTCTGACGCTCCTCGCCCTCGTGGTGCTCGGCGTCCTCGCGGTGAGCGAGGTCGGCATCTCGATCCCCGCGATGGTGCAGAGCTGGGGCAACGCCGAGAACTTCATGGCCCGCGTCGGTGGGCTGTCCTTCCCCGAACCCGCCGACCTCGCCTGGCTGATCGCCCTCACGGTCGGTCTCGTGCTCGTCGGCACACTCCTCGCCGCGGTGCTGTCGGTGCCGATCGCCTACCTCGCGGCGTCGAACACGACCCCGGGCAACGGATGGCGTGCGGCCGCCCGCTTCGTCGGAGTCCTCACCCGCGCGCTCCCCGACGTCGTGCTCGCGATGGCGTTCGTGCTCATGTTCTCACTCGGCACTCTGCCCGGCATCCTCGCGATCGGCATCCACTCGATCGGCATGATCTCGAAGATGTTCGCCGACGCGATCGAGCAGATCGACGAGGGCCCCCGCCTCGCGATCCGCGCGGCGGGCGGATCGAAGATGCAGGAGTTCACCTCGGGCATCCTGCCGCAGGTGCTGCCCAGCTGGGTCGCGACGGTGCTGCACCGCAATGACATCAACCTGCGGGGCAGCGTCGTGCTCGGCTATGTCGGCGTCGCGGGTCTCGGTCTCGAGATGTCGTACGCGTTCAAGGCCCTCAACTACGGGAAGGGTCTCGGGATCGCGCTGGTCATCTTCATCCTGTGCGTCGCGATGGAGATCATCTCGAGCATGGTGCGTGGCGCGATGCTCGGCGGGCAGAAGCAGACCCGCTCGTGGATCGACAGGCTCATCCACCCGCGTCTGCTGGGCGCCACGACGAGTGCGACCGACTCCACCCGCCCCGCATGGGCGGCCAGCCCGCAGGCAGCGGTGCGGCGCCCCTGGACCGCGGAGCGCGTGCGCGACACCATCGGCGCGATGATCGCGGTTCTCGTCGTGATCGGCAGCGTCGTCGTCAGCCAGATCAACTGGCTCGACTTCTTCACGTTCTGGGCGAAGCTCCCCGAGGTCGCCGCCAAGTTCTGGCCGCCGTCGTTCGGCAGCTACGAGGCCTCGGCGATGATCGCCGCCATGCGAGACACCGTCGCGATCGCACTCGCGGCCACTGTGCTGACGCTGCTGCCCGCGCTGATCCTCGGCTCCCTCGCCGCGAGCAACGTCGCACCGAGCTCGGGGGCACGAGGCGTCGCGCGCTTCCTGCTCGTCGGCATACGCGGCATCCCCGAGCTGATCCTCGCGATCGTGCTCGTGGTGATCACCGGACTCGGAGCGCAGGCCGGAGTCATCGCGCTCGCCATCGGCGGTATCGGCCTGCTCGGCAAGCTGATCGCCGACTCGTTCGAAGAGGTCGACCGCGGCCCCGAACGCGCACTGCGAGCAGTCGGCGCCACACGTCTGCAGACCTACACCTCGGCGACCGTGCCGCAGGGTATGCAGGCGCTCATCGGGCACAGCTTCTACATGCTCGACACGAACATCCGCGCGGCGACCATCCTCGGCATCGTCGGTGGTGGCGGGGTGGGCTACTACCTGCTCAACGCTAGCCAGGGGTCGCGCTACGAGACGGTCACCGCCATCGTGCTGATGATCCTCGTCACGGTGCTCGTCGTCGAAGGCCTCGCGATGTGGATGCGCAAGGTGTTCCGATGACCCGCGCCGGCAGTGCGACGGATTCCGCCGACCTCGTCGTCGTCGGTTCGGGCATCGTCGGCCTCGGCGCGGCCTACGCCGCCGCGCGACGGGGCCTGAGCGTGATCGTCGTCGATCGAGCGGATGCTCCGGTCGGGGCGACGATCCGCAACTTCGGCCATCTCTGCATCGGCGCGCAGTCGGGCGACGCACGCCGATACGCCGACATCTCACGCGAGTTGTGGCTGCGCCTCGCGCACGACGCCGGTTTCTGGATCCGTGAGTCGGGCACTCTGGTGGCCGCCCGGCATGACGACGAGATCGCCGTGCTCGAACAGGCGTCGGGCGACGGCGGCATCCGGATGCTCGAGACCGACGAGCTGCTGCGGCTCGCGCCGCTGCGGGCCGAGGGGCTGGTCGGCGGCGCGCACATCGAGCCCGACCTGCAGACCGATCCGCGCACCGCTGCCGCAGCCATCGTGCGCCACCTGGCGACGCTCGGCGTCGACTTCCGATTCCGCACGTCGGTCACCTCTGTCGCGGGCGGACGCATCGAGACGACGAGGGGACCGATCACCGCCGGCGCAGTGGTGGTGGCGGTCAATCACGACATCGACCAGCTGCTGCCCGAGATCGCCGAGCGGGCGGGCGTGCAGCGCTGCGCCCTCGACATGATGCGGGCGGCGGTGTCGCTGCCGCATCCGCTCGCAGCCCCGCTTCTGACCGGGTGGTCGCTCGTGCGGTACGGCCGCTTCGCGGGCGGTTCGGCGACCGCCGCGCTGCGCGAGCGGCTGCACTCCGAGCGCCCCGACCTCGCGGCCCTCGATCTCAACCAGATGTACACACAGCTGCCGGACGGCACGCTGATCATCGGCGACTCGCACGCCACGGCCGCCTCCCCGGCGCCGTTCCAGCCGGAGGCCGCCTTCGCGGCCTTCCTCGCCGAAGCCGAAGCGCTGTTCGACATGCCGGCGCCGCGGGTGCTCGAGCGCTGGCAGGGCGTCTACGCCAAGGCATCGAAGGACTTCCTCATCGACACGAGCGACGAGGGGGTGCTGGTGGTCGCCGCGACCACCGGCATCGGAATGACCACGGGTCTGGGGCTCGCCGAAGAGAATCTCACCGCCGCCTTCGGGTGGGCACCCGCAATGGAAGGAACATCATGACCACTCCGCTCGAAGAGGGCCGCGCGATCGAACTCGTCGTGCTCGACATGGCAGGCACCACAGTGCTCGACGACGGGGTCGTCGAGACCGCGTTCCAGCGCGCCGCCGAGCGCACCGGAGTCGCCGATCGGATGCCCTGGGACGACGCGCTCGCGCACGTGCGCGACACGATGGGGCAGTCGAAGATCGACGTCTTCACGCATCTCGCGGGCGGCGACCGGGCGGCCGCCGAGCGGGCGACGGCCACGTTCGAGGGCGCGTACGCCGAGATCGTCGCCGAGCAGGGGGTGAGCGAGATCCCCGGGGCCGCAGACGCGATCCAGGGGCTCAAGGATGCCGGTCTCGCCGTCGTGCTCACCACGGGGTTCGCGCCGGTCACGCGCGACGCGCTGATCGACGGACTCGGCTGGCGTGGCCTCATCGATCTCGCCCTCTCGCCGGTGGATGCCGGGCGGGGTCGACCCGCGCCCGATCTGGTGCTGACCGCTCTGATCCGCACGCAGACCACGTCGGTGGCATCGGTCGCCGTGGTCGGCGACACCGTGAGCGACGTCGAATCGGGCCGCCGCGCCGGAGCCGGCTTCGTGGCCGGAGTGCTCACCGGCGCTCATGGCATCGAGATGCTCAGGGGAGCCGGAGCGGATGCCGTTCTCGCCGACGTGACCGGGCTCGCCCCCGCCCTCGCAGAGCGCGGCCTGCTGCCTCGCGCACACGCCGTCGTCCCCACCTTCTGAGACGGCGTCTGACATGGGGACTCTGCTGGTGCGCCCACCCGGACGCCGTCGCGACGTGGCGCTCCGCCCCGCCGCGACCGCCATGGTGTGGATCGGCGAGGGGCATGCACACGAGATGATCGCCGTGCCGGGCGTAGCGCTGGCCGAACACGACGTGCTCGTGGCGGTCGAGATGTCGACCATCTGCGGGTCCGACGTGCACACCGTGCAGGGCCGCCGATCCGCCCCGGTACCACTCGTGCTCGGACATGAGAGCGTCGGACGCGTGATCGCCACCGGCGATGCCGGTGCCGTGGCTGTCGACGGCAGTCCGCTGCGCATCGGCGATCGGGTGGTCTGGTCGGTGACGATCTCGTGCGGCGCGTGCGATCGCTGCGTGCGAGGGTTGTCGCAGAAGTGCCGCACGCTCGGCAAGTACGGTCACGACCGAGTGGGAGTGCACGGCGATCTCACGGGTGCGTTCGGCTCCCATGTGCAGGTGCGCGCGGGCACGGCGATCGTCCGGGTGCCGGAGTCGTTGCCGGCATCCGTGCTCGCCCCCGCCTCGTGCGCGACGGCCACCGCGTGGGCTGCCGTCGCCAGGGCCGCGCGCGATGTCGACCTCGAGGGCGCGGCGGTGCGGATCCACGGCGCGGGCCTCGTCGGCCTCTCGGCCGCCGCGATCGCCGTCGAGCAGGGCGCGCGCGTCGAGGTGCTCGACCCCGATCCCGCGCGCCTCGCTCTGGCCTCGCGGTTCGGGGCGGCGCCTCTCGACGACGAGCCGGATGTCGTCATCGAGGCGTCGGGTCACGCCGTGGCGGATGCGCTCGCCGGCGTCGCCACCGGCGGCACTGTGGTGCTGGTCGGCAGTGTCTTCGCCGCAGAACCCGTCGCCCTCGATGCCGAGAGCATCGTTCGCCGGCTCGTCACCGTCACCGGCGTGCACAACTACACCGGGGCGGAACTGGTCGAGGCCGTCGGGTTCCTCGCCGGTCGAGGTCGGGCCTATCCGTTCGACGAGGCGGTGGGCGAGGTGCGTGAACTCGCCGAGATCGACGGGGCGATCGCCGCGGCATCCGCTGCCGGAGCGCCGCTCAGGGTCGGTCTCGTGCCCCGTCGCTGACCCCGGTCGCCGACCCGGTGCGACGCGGACCGGCGGGACGGATGCCCTCGGCGTGGAACGCGAGCAGGCGGGTCGCGGTGTCGACCGTCTCGTCGAGGATCTGCTGCGGATCGCCGGTGAGCGCGAGCATCCGATGCCCGACGCCGTCGTTCGTCGCCCACCCGACGAACACGGTTCCGGGTTCGTGACCGCCCTCGGGCCCCGGGCCTCCGACGCCGGTCGTCGACACGCACAGGTCGGCGTCGAAGAGTCGACGGGCGTTCTCGGCCAGCTGCTCCGCGCAGGCGGCCGAGCACGGGTCCGTGCCGGGGGTCAGGCCGAGCAGGCTCTCTTTGACGTCGGTGAGGTAGGCGACGACGCCGCCGGCGAACCAGTCGCCGGCGCCATCACCCGCACCGATCGTGCTCGCGAGACTCCCCGAGGTGAGCGACTCCACCACGCAGACGCGCAGCCCGCGCTCTTCGGCGACCTCGCTGAGGCGTTCGAGAGCTGTGTCCTGCGCCGTCACTTGTGCTGTGCCGTCACTTCTCTTCAGCGGAATCGGCGTGGGTCGGCGCATCGGTCTCGATGGTCGCCTCATCGGAGTAGTCGGGCCGCTCGGGCTGCAGCGGCTGGTCGGAGTACTCCCCGCCCAGGCGGCCGCCGTACGGGCGTCCGTGATCGGCGAACTCGTCACGGGCGTAGACCAGGGTCCACTCTCCGATGGTGAATCGTGCGCCGGTGCGCAGCGTCTGCATGCGCTCGCCCGGGTGGGTGGAGTCGGCGTCGGGGTTCGCGTTCATCTCGCCCTCCCCGTGCATGTCGAGGACGTACTCGTCGCGATCGTCGTGCGTGATCGTGGCGTGCACGGGATCAGCGCCCTCGAGGCTCAGCTCGTTGTCGACGGCGGAGCCGATGCGCACCACGTCGACCTCGAGTGCGAACTCGCTCCTCACGTCGTCGCGGGTGACCCGCAGACGAGGATTGCCCTCGCCGAACTCCGCATGCGTCGTCGTCGGGGTGTAGCCCTCATCGGAGCGGTCATCGATGTGTCGTGCGTTCATGGTCACGTCTCCTCGCAGTCGCAGCAAGCCTAAAGGCCAGACATACGGGTACGCAGGGGGTTGACTTCGGTGGGCCGGATCCTGATCCTCCGGGGATCTCGGCGGAGGATGTCAACCCCCTGCCGAGGTCTGCCGAGCAGCGCGATCGTCGACGGACACCCATAACCGACCGCGACACGACGAGGAGACATCATGGCCGACAACACGCCCGACCCCCGGAACCTGCATCGCGACGAGGGCTTTCCCGGGCAGCAGCAGGATCAGCCCGGCCTGACGGATGCCACGCACCCCGACCCCGACCACGGCGAGACGTCATATGAAGGCCACGGGCGTCTCGCCGGGCTGCGCGCGCTGATCACCGGCGGCGACTCCGGCATCGGCCGCGCCGTCGCGATCGCCTACGCCCGGGAGGGCGCCGATGTCGCGATCGTGCATATGCCGGAGGAGCAGAAGGATGCCGACGACACCCTCGAGCTGATCCGTGCCGAAGGCCGCCAGGCGCTGAGCCTCGCCGGCGACGTGCGCGACGAGTCGTTCGCCACCGAGATCGTCTCGCAGACCCGCAGCGCGTTCGGCGGGCTCGACGTCGTCGTGCTCAACGCCGCCTACCAGCACGACATCGACGGTTTCGAGAACCTCGAGTCCGAGAACATGCGCCGGGTCTTCGAGACCAACCTGTTCGGCCTGATGTACACCGCTCGGGCCGCCTATCCGCACCTCGAACCGGGAGCGAGCATCATCGTCACCGCATCCGTGCAGGCCTACGAGCCGTCACCCGGTCTCATCGACTACGCCATGACGAAGGCCGCCCAGGTCGCGTTCGTGAAGGCACTCGCCGAAGAGGCGGGGGAGCGCGGCATCCGCGTGAACGCCGTCGCCCCCGGCCCGATCTGGACGCCGCTGATCCCCGCCACGGGCTGGGATGAAGAGCGATTGAACACCTTCGGGCAGGACACCCCGCTCGGCCGCGCCGGGCAGCCGTCGGAGCTCGCCGGAGCCTACGTGTATCTCGCGTCGCCCGACGCGTCGTACACGTCGGGGGCCGTGATCGCGGTCACGGGCGGCAAGCACCTCTGACCGGCGGCACGCACCTCTGCGCAGAGGTATGACGAGAGCCGGCGCCCCGTAGGCTGAGACGCGTGCAGCAGTCGTCCCGGGCTCTCGTGGGCGTCGCTCTCGTCGTGGCCTCGTGTCTCTCGCTGCCTTTCGGGGCCGCCGTCGCGGCGCAGCTCTTCCCCGTGCTCGGCCCGTGGGGCGTGACCTCGCTCCGTGTCGCCATCGCCGCGCTGCTGCTGGTCGTCATCGTGCGGCCGCGTCCCGGGCGGTGGAATCGCACGCAGTGGCTCGCCGCCGTCTTCTTCGGGCTGACGCTCGCGGGCATGAACGGGTTCTTCTACGCCGCGATCGACCGCATCCCCCTGGGCCCGGCGGTCGCGATCGAGTTCCTCGGACCGCCCGTGCTCGCGGCCGTGCTGACCAAGCGTCGCTCGGACGCCGCGTGGGTCGGGGTGGCGCTTCTCGGCATGGTGCTGCTCGGGGTCGACGGTCTGGTCGGTGCTGAGCCCCTCGACCCGCTCGGGCTGGTCTTCGTCCTGATCGCTGCCGCATTCTGGGCGATGTACATCCGCATGAGCGCGCGCGTCGGCCCGCTCATCCCGGGCAACGGCGGTCTGGCGGTCGGGCTCGTCGTGGCCGCCGTACTGCTGATCCCGGTCGGCGTCCCGGCCGCGGTGACGGTGGCGGGCGACATGCAGCTGCTGCTGCTCGCCGCCGTCACCGCGGTGCTGTCATCCGTGATCCCCTACAGCTTCGAGCTCGCCGCACTCCGACGGCTGCCCCAGCGTGTGTTCGGTGTGCTGCTGAGCCTCGAGCCCGCGTTCGCCACGCTCGCCGGCTGGGCGATCCTCGGGCAGAGCGCGACCCCGCTGCGGATGCTCGCGATCGCACTCGTCGTCGTCGCGAGCGTCGGCACCACGCTCGGCGTGCGTCGTCGACGCCGCCGGGCGGATGCCGATCACGATGCCGACGGGCGCCGCGATCCTCGAGACGACGACGAGACGGGGCCTTTCACCGCTCCGATCCCGCTGCCGGATTGAGTCGCGGTCTGCTCGTCACGCGGCGACGGTCGCCGGAACCGGCAGCGGAAAGCGGCGTCGCAGCAGCATGCGCTGCACGAGCGTCCACACGACCGTCACCGTCAGGTACAGCGCGGCAGCGAGTGGCACGAACGCCGCGAACACGGCCGTGAGGTAGTGCAGGGCACCTGTCACACGCAGCATCGTCGGAGAGTTCAGCGGTGAGTCGTCGTCGACGACTGCCGGGCGGAACACCCGCCGGCTGACCTCGGCCACGGCGATCATGACGGCGATCAGCACACCGAACACGACGAAGGTCGCGGGCGTCCCGCCACCGCTGAACACGGCCGACACGAGACTGGTGCCCAGCGGTGCGCCGAACAGGTCGTGGGTGAGCAGGTCATTCGGGTGCCCGGCGATGTCGGTGCGGATGAACAGCGTGTAGAGGATGCCGACGACCGGCGCCTGTGCGAGCACCGGCAGCATGCCGGCGAACGGCGAGGTGTTCTCCGATCGGTACAGCTCGAGCATCTCCTTCTGCAGGCGCTCGGGGTTCTTCTTGTGTCGGCGCTGCAGTTCACGCAGCCGAGGAGCGAGTCGTGCTCGCGTCTGCTCGGCTTTGGCCTGCGAGACGCCCACGGGAATCAGCAGGGCGCGCACGAGCAGGGTCACGAGCACCACGGCGAGAGCCGCGGCGGATGCTCCGGCGAAGGGCTCGACGAGAGAGGCGAGTCCGGCGAGGGCGCCGTACGCGGCGTCGAGAAGGAAGGTCAGGGGTGGGAAGGCGAAGATGTCCATGGAAGTCCGTTCGTGTGTCGGGAAGGGTCGGCGAAAGCCGCGCAGTCCCGTACGAGGACGGACTACGCGGGAACGGCGACTCCCGGCGCACGAGGGCGCGGGTGACCGGCGGCGTCAGGATCGCTCTGAGCGAGCAGCGTCGAGACGTCGATCGCCCGCAGCGGATGCGCAGCGCTTCCCGCCGTCGGCGGCACGAGGCTCAGTGCGACGACGAGTGTGAGGGTCGTCAGTGCGACGAGGGCGATGGCCACACCGATCGCGGCTGCATCGGGCAGAGCCACGATGCCGAGAGCAGACGCGACGAAGCCGAGCATCTGCCCGAACCACTCGCTCACGTGCGCTCCCTCATCCTTCTGCCGAGGCTATCACCGGGATCTGAGAGCGGCGTCTGATCGAGGCACCGGCTCTCGGCCTGCCGGGCGGCGCTAGCCTCGAACCATGGCAGATCTGCGCACTGTGCTCGGCATCGAGCATCCGATCCTTCTCGGTCCGTTCGGCGGGCTCTCATCCGTCGGGCTCGCAGCGCGCGTGAGCGATGCCGGAGGGCTCGGCGGCTACGGGCTGTACGGCTACGACGGGGCGCGGATCCGCTCGACGATCGCAGCCCTTCGAGAGGCGACGACCGAGCCGTTCGCCGTGAACATCTGGCTGCCCACCGGCGACGAGGTCGAGCCGAACGTGCAGCACACCGTGTTCGCGCAGGCCCTGCAGCCGTTCTACGACGCTGTCGGCATCGATGTCCCCGCCCGCCCGGCGCAGTATCTGCCTGCGCTCGACGAGCAGCTCGACGCCATCTGGGACGCCGCCCCTCCCGTTCTGAGCGTGGTGTTCGGCGTACCGTCGGTCGACGTCGTCGATCAGGCGCATCGCCGGGGCATCCGTGTGGTGGGAACGGCGACGACCGTGGCCGAAGCCGCGGCGCTCGCCGACGTGGGCGTCGACGCCGTGGTCGCCACGGGCATGGAGGCGGGCGGACACCGCGTATCGTTCCTGCGCCCGGCCGAGGACTCTCTGGTGGGTACGTTCGCGCTCGTGCCGCAGGTCGTCGACGCCGTCGACGTCCCTGTGATCGCGGCAGGCGGCATCTCCGATCGCCGTGGCGTGGCCGCCGCCTTCGCCCTCGGAGCGTCGGGTGTGCAGGTCGGCACGGCGTTTCT
>NZ_JAGGPD010000091.1 GCF_018613995.1 Microbacterium sp. ISL-103
GGGGTGGGCAACAGCATCCGTCCAGCCATGCGGCACTCCCTCAGCCCTCAGGTCCGAGGCACGAGGAGCCGCCGCTCAGATCACACCGGCACGGCGACGTAGCGCACCAGCGCCGGATCGATCCGCAGTCGCAGGCGGTCTCCCGGAGCGAGGCCCGATCCAGCGCTCAGCGACAGGTCGACCGCGCCGGCGTCGGTGTGCACGCGCATCCCTCCCAGCGTGGGCTCGATCCGCGCCACCACCGCGGGCCAGGACTCTGGGGCCGCAGGGTTAACACGAACATCCCCCGGACGGAAGACGGCGGCGAGCGCCGCGCCGTCCACGGCCGCGAGCGCCTGAGACGCCGCATCCGTGCTGGGCACACGCACGTCTCCGTTGCTCCACGCTCCCCCGCTCGCCACCCCCACCAGGCGATTGACCCCGGCGATCGAGGCGACGAAACCGGATGCCGGAGCGGCGAGCACCTCGCGCACCGGCCCCGACTGGGTCACCCGCCCGGCCTCGACGACGATCAGTCTCTCGGCCAGGGCCACGGCGTCCGCAGCATCGTGCGTCACCGCGACGGTCGTGGTCGAGACGAGCTGGTCGCGCAGCATCCGCCTGATGTCTCCTGCCGTCTCGGGGTCGAGGGCGACGAGAGGCTCGTCGAGCAGCACGACAAGGGGCGACGCGGCGAGCGCGCGGGCGACCGCGACGCGCTGCTGCTCGCCGCCCGAGAGCTCGTGCGGCATGCGGCCGCCGGCGCCGGGGAGTCCGACCCGTTCGAGCCAGTCGTCGGCACCCGCTCGCGCACGACGCACGTCGGCGCCGGCCGCGCGCGGCCCGAACGCCACGTTCTCACGCGCCGACAGGTGTGGGAACAGCCGCGGCTTCTGCCCGAGCAGCACCACGCCACGACGCATCGGCTCGGTCTGCACGCGCGGGGCTTCGACCCGGTCGACGACACGACCCTCGACCGCGATCTCGCCGCCGTCCAGGCGCTGGAGGCCGGCGAGCGCCTGCAGCAGTGTCGACTTGCCGGCCCCGCTCGGCCCCATCACGGACACCGTCTCACCGGTCTCCACCTGCAGCGAGACATCGACGGTGAAATGCTCGCGCTGCACGACGACGCGGGCCCGCAGCCCCTCGCTCCCGCTCATCGTGCCGCCCCCGGCCGCCAGCCCCGCACGAGCAGCAGCACGACGATGGCCGCGGCGAGGAGCAGCAGCGCCAGGGCGACCGCAGCCCCCTGCGACACCCCTGCCCCGTTGAACGCGGTGTAGATCGCGAGCGGCATGGTCTGCGTGACGCCCGGGCGGTTGCCGGCGAAGAGCGCGGTGGCACCGAACTCGCCGATCGCGCGCGCGAAGCAGAGCACCACACCGGCGACGATCCCCGGGGCTGCGAGCGGCAGGGTGATGCGGCGCAGGATCGTCCAGCGGCCGGCACCCAGCGCTGCGGCCGTGCGTTCGTACTCCACCCCCGTGGTGCGCACGGCCCCTTCGACGGCGAGCACGAGGAAGGGCAGCGCCACGAAGGTCTGCGCGAGCACGACGGCCGGGGTGCTGAACGAGAGCCCGAGCCCTCCGAACCACCCCGCCCGCCCGAACAGGTAGAGCAGCGCGACGCCGCCGACCATCGGCGGCAGCACGAGCGGCACCGTGACGGCGGCCCGCAGCACGGCGGCGAGACGCGGGCCCGAGCGGGCGATCGTCAGCGCCAGCGGCACCCCGATCACGATGCAGATCGCCGTGGCGACGAGTCCTGTGCCGAGCGAGAGCAGCAGTGCTGAGCGGGCGGCCTCCGATGTCACATCCGCGACGAAGGTCGACCATTCGACGCGGGCGACCAGGGCCGCGAGCGGCAGGATGAGGAATGCCAGCCCGATCAGCGCGGGGATGGCCAGCGCGCGCGGCGCATACCCGCGCGCCCCGGTCGCACTCACGGGGCTCCGAACCCGAAGTCCGCCAGGATGCTCTGGCCTTCGTCCGACAGCACGAAGGCGACGAACGCCTCAGCGGCCGCGGAGTTCGGGGCCTCCGACAGCGCCGCGATCGGATAGTGGTTGACGACCTCGTCTGCGCCGTCAGGCACGATCACCTCGACGTCGTCACGACCGATCACATCGGTCGCGTACACGAGTCCGGCGTCGGCCTCGCCGGCTGCGACCTTGGTGAGCACCGCCGTCACGTTCTGCTCGAGGCTCGCGGCATCGACCGTGACGCCGGCATTCGAGAGCAGCGCCGCGGATGCCGCGCCGCAGGGGACCTCGGGGGCGCACAGCACGGTGGTGACGTCAGCGAGATCGTCGAGGGTCTCGACGCCGCCGGGGTTGCCCGCCGGCACGGCGATCACGAGCGTGTTGGAGGCGAACAGTGCGGGATCGACCGCGGCATCCTCGAGATTGCGCATGTTGGCCTCATCGGCCGAGGCGAACACGTCGGCCGGAGCACCCTCGAGCAGCTGGGTGACGAGTGTCGACGATCCGTCGTACACACCGCTGAACTGCACGTCGGGGTTGGCCTCGGTGAAGGCATCGCCGATCTCGTCGAACGCGCCCGAGAGCGAGGCTGCGGCGTAGACGGTGAGCTCGCCGCTGACGGCGGTCTCGGCGGTGCCCACGGTGTCGGAGGGCGCGGGGGCTTCGGCGGCGGTCGCACACGCGGTGAGCCCCAGCACGGCAGCTGTGGCCAGGGCGATCGTGGCAGTCCTTCGGAGCAAGCGGTTCATCTCAGCCCCTCGGCACTTCGACGACGACCTGCGTCGCCTTGACGGATGCGGTGGCGAGAGACCCCACCTCGAGATTCAGGTCGCGCGCGGCCTCGGCCGACATCAGCGAGACGACACGGTGGGGCCCTGACTGCAGGTCGATCTGCGCCATCAGCCCGTCGATCTGCACCCGGGTGACGATGCCGACGAAGCGATTGCGGGCGCTCGACAGCGCTCCGATCGGATCGGCCGCCTCTTCGACCAGCGCGACGGCACGCGCGGCGAGGGCATCGCCGGGGACCTCGGCAGGCACGGCGTCGGTGGTCGGCAACAGGCCCTGGTCTATCCAGCGCCGCACCGTGTCGTCGCTCACTCCGAGCAGTTGAGCCGCGCGAGCGATCCGAAAGGTCTGCATGGAGGAAGATTACCGCAGATGCGGCGCTGACAGTCGATATCAACCGCATCTGCGGGAGAATCGCCGCTTCCCGGCACGAGGTCGCATCGGAGTTCGAACGATACCCGCGGTGGCAGCCGAAACGTCGCACCTCGGGCATAGCCTGGTGCCATGCAGCCGCTCGTCGACCCCGCCCCTTCGCTCGATCCTGCCGAGCTCGTCCGCACGGCCAGGCACGCAGTGCTCGCGGGCATCGGAGAAGAGGGGCAGCGTCGCCTCGCGGCCGCCCACGTCGCCGTCGTCGGGGCAGGCGGCATCGGATCCCCCGTGCTTCTCGCGCTCGCCGCGGCGGGCATCGGCACCATCACCGTGATCGATGACGATGTGGTCGAGCTCACCAATCTGCAGCGCCAGCTCGCCCACCGCGTCGAAGACATCGGCCGACCCAAGACCTCTTCCGCCGAGCGCGCGATCACCGCATTGTCCCCGGATGCCGAGGTCGTGACCGCAGCCGAGCGACTCGACTCCACGAACGCGGAGCGCCTGCTGGCCGGCGCTGACATCGTGGTCGACACGAGCGATTCCTTCCCGACCCGCCGCGACGTCGCCGCAGCGACCGAGGCGCTGGGAGTGCCCCTCGTCTGGGGCGCTGTGCAGGAGTGGCATGCGCAGGCCACGGTCTTCTGGTCGAATCCGCCCGAGCACGACCCGGTCGTGCTGACCGACCTCTTCCCGCTCGGCACCGAGGGAGAGCCCCCCAGCTGCGCACAGGTGGGGGTGCTCGGGGCGCTGTGCGTGCAGATCGGCGGAATGCTGGCCGGCGAGGTCGTCAAGCTCGTCACCGGCGCGGGTGAGCCACTGCTCGGTCGCCTCGTGGTGATCGATTCGCTCGCCGCCCGCCAGCACGAGATCACCATCCGTTCGGCGGTGTCGGCATGAGCGCCGCGAACGGCCCCCGCCGGTCGGTCGAGGAACAGCTCGCGCTGGTGCTCGCGGCCGTGCGCACGCTCCCGACCGAGACGCGTGCGATCAGGGACGCCGCCCAGCGCACCCTCGCGGAACCCGCGACGGCAGCTCACGACATCCCCCTCTTCGACAACTCGGCGATGGACGGCTTCCCCGTTCGCGCGACCGCCGTCCCCGCCGCCTCCCCCCA
>NZ_JAGGPD010000092.1 GCF_018613995.1 Microbacterium sp. ISL-103
CGGGGTCGCTGGTCGTGATCGCGTCGGCCGGAACGGCCCAGATCGACACGCCCTCGCCGCGGCGGGTGTAGAGGTCGCGGGCATTGCGGATCGCCATGTCGGCATCCGGGGCATGCAGGGATCCGACGTGCACATGGCTCAGACCGCGGTTCGCGCGGACGAAGACCTCCCAGAGGGGCCAGGGTTCGCGTGCGTCGGCTCCCGGCGTCGCCATCACGCCACCGCCTTCGTCCTCAGCGCCTGCTTGCGGGCGTACTCGGCCGCGGCCTCGCGCACCCATGCGCCCTCCTCGTGCGCCGTGCGTCGGCGCTCGAGACGCTCGGCGTTGCACGGGCCGTTGCCGCGCAGCACCTCGAAGAACTCGTCCCAGTCGATCTCGCCGATCACGTACTGCCCGGTCTCGTCGTCGAAGCGCAGATCGGGGTCGGGAAGGGTGACGCCGAGGATCTCGGCCTGCGGCACGAGCATGCCGACGAAGCGCTGGCGCAGCTCGTCGTTGGTGAAGCGCTTGATCTTCCACTTCATCGACTGAGCGGAGTTGGGGGACTGGTCATCCGGCGGGCCGAACATCGCAAGACTCGGCCAGTACCAGCGGTTCACGGCATCCTGTGCCATCTGCTTCTGCTCGTCGGTGCCCTGCATCAGCGAGAGCAGGATCTCGAAACCCTGACGCTGGTGGAAGGACTCCTCTTTGCAGACGCGCACCATCGCGCGTCCGTACGGGCCGTACGACGCGCGGCACAACGGCACCTGGTTGCAGATCGCGGCCCCGTCGACGAGCCAACCGATCGCGCCCATGTCGGCCCAGGTGGGGGTGGGGTAGTTGAAGATCGACGAGTACTTCGCCTTGCCGCTGATGAGCTGGTCCATCATCTCGTCGCGCGTGATGCCGAGGGTCTGCGCGGCGGAATAGAGGTAGAGGCCGTGCCCCGCCTCGTCCTGCACCTTGGCCATCAGGATCGCCTTGCGCTTGAGGCTCGGCGCCCGGGTGATCCAGTTGCCCTCGGGCTGCATGCCGATGATCTCGGAGTGCGCGTGCTGCGAGATCTGCCGGATCAGCGTCTTGCGGTACGCGTCCGGCATCCAGTCACGGGGCTCGATGCGCTGCTCGTTCGCGATGAGCTCGTCGAACAGGCGCTCGTCATCCGAGAGTTCGCCATCGACGAGGGAGAGATCTGCGGGGCTGGTCATCATCGACTCCTCAGTGTCCGATCCTCTTTACTGACCGGTCGTTAGGTAATTCTCACATGGAGGTCGGCGGCGCGCAAGCAGAGCTGCTCAGCGCGAGCGGGAGACCAGGTTCAGGAGCGCTCGTCCGTAGGCCTCGGACGGGTCCGGATGCTCGAACCTCAGTGCCCCGCCGGCGATCTCGACCCCGACGACGAAGGCGTCGGAGATCCGCGTCAGCGTGCGGAAGGTGCCTCGCAGCATCTCGCGCAGCTGGTCCTCCCGGGGCAGCCACACGGCGTCCGCCAGCGTGACGGCGTCGAGCGCCCACTCGGTCGTGCCGTTGAAGGCGAGGTCGGTGCCGCTCGGGGTCTGCCGCGCCTCGATCGTCATCTCGCTGACGGTGAAGACGTCGGCCTCGGCTTCGAGCTCGACCTCGTTCGGCAGGTCGAGCTGGAATCGATCTCCCTCGGCGGGGTGCCACACGAGTCCGGCGTCGCGCAGGGATACGGCCAGTTCGCGGGTGATCATCGTTCCACGCTAGACGACGTGGTCGGCCCCGGGTGCATATGCGCCTGTGGAGGAAAGCGGTCAGAGTGTCGGCGGTCTCGGGCAGAGTGGAGACATGACTTCCACCCCCTCTGTCGATACCCGAGGTGCTGCGCTCTCGGCGCTGCGAGAGCTGGTCGGCCGCTCCGACGCCGACTTCCACGACGGGCAGTACGAGGCGATCGAGGCGCTGGTCGAGGGGCGGCGGCGCGCGCTCGTCGTGCAGCGCACCGGGTGGGGCAAGTCGGCCGTGTACTTCGTCGCCACTCTGCTGCTGCGGCGTCAGGGGGCCGGCCCGACCGTGCTCGTGTCTCCGCTGCTGGCGCTCATGCGCGACCAGATCGCCGCGGCCGAGCGCGCGGGCGTCCGCGCGGTCGCGATCAACTCGACGAATGCGCACGAGTGGACCGAGGTGCTCGCGCAGCTCGACCGAGATGAGGTCGACGTGCTGCTCGTCTCGCCCGAGCGCCTCAACAATCCTGCGTTCCGCGAGCAGCAGCTGCCGGCGCTCGTGCGACGGATCGGCATGCTGGTGGTCGACGAGGCACACTGCATCAGCGACTGGGGGCACGACTTCCGCCCCGACTACCGGCGGCTGCGCGACCTCATCGAGCAGATGCCCCCTGAGGTGCCGGTGCTCGCCACCACTGCGACGGCGAACAGCCGCGTCGTGGCCGATGTCGCCGAACAGCTCGGCACGGGCGGCGCGGAATCTCCGGACGGGATGCCCGAGGTGCTGACGATCCGCGGCCCGCTCGCGCGCACCTCGTTGCGGCTGGGGGTGCTGCGGCTGCGCGACTCGGCGAGCCGGCTGGCCTGGCTGCTCAGCCACATCGACGACCTCCCCGGTTCCGGCATCATCTACACGCTCACCGTCGCCGCCGCGGTCGACACCGCGCGGCTGCTGCGCGATCACGGTCACGAAGTGCGTGCCTACACGGGTCAGACCGACACCGATGAGCGCACCGAGTCCGAAGGCATGCTGAAGCGCAACGAGGTCAAGGCGCTCGTCGCCACCAGCGCGCTCGGCATGGGGTTCGACAAGCCCGACCTCGGATTCGTGCTGCACCTCGGTGCACCCTCGTCGCCGGTCGCGTACTACCAGCAGGTCGGCCGTGCCGGTCGTGCGAGCGAGAGCGCCGATGTGCTCCTTCTGCCGGGCGTCGAAGACCGCGACATCTGGCACTACTTCGCGACGGCATCGATGCCCGACCGCGAGAGGGCCGAGCGCGTGATCGGTGCGCTCGGCGACCAGCCGATCTCGACTCCCGCCCTCGAGGCGATGGTCGACATCCGGCGCACTCCGCTCGAACTGCTGCTCAAGGTGCTCGACGTCGACGGTGCGGTGCGGCGGGTGCAGGGCGGGTGGGTCGCGACCGGTGAGCCGTGGACGTACGACGCCGAGCGCTACGAGCGCATCGCGGGTGAGCGTCGAGCCGAGCAGCAGCACATGATCGACTACGAGCAGACCGACGGCTGTCGGATGGAGTTCCTCCAGCGCTCGCTCGACGACGACACGGCGGCCCCCTGCGGCAGATGCGAC
>NZ_JAGGPD010000093.1 GCF_018613995.1 Microbacterium sp. ISL-103
CAGCCGTGGTCGGGGCGCTCATGCCGGTCGCGCTTCCGTGAGGGGCGCGCGGCGCTCAGGGCGCCGCTCGACCGTGCGCAGCCCTGTCATATCGAGCACCAGCTCGCAGAACATCGCGTTCGCCCACGAGAACCATTCGCGCGTGAACACCGACGGGTCGGTGACGAGGAACGATTCGTGCATCAGGCCGGTGCCGGCATCCGTCTCGAGAAGCAGCCGCAGGATGCGCTCCTTCTCGGCCCTGTCGTCGGTTGTTAGGGCTTCGATGCAGAGCCCGATCGGCCAGACGTGGTCGGCCGGGGTGTGCGGGCTGCCGAGTCCGCTCGAGGCGGTGCCCGAGGCNNTAGAGCGGATCATCGGTGCCGCACCATCCGATCAGCGGCAGCGAGAGCAGGCTCGGCACGTTCGCGTCATCGAGAAGAAGGATGCCGCCGCGACCGTCGACCTCGTAGGCGTAGACGTCGTCGCCGGAGGGACTCGCCACGATCGTGTGCTGCTCGATGCCCCGCTCGATGTCGGCACGCAGGTCGCGGGCGCTCGCCGCGAGATCGGGGTCGTGCAGCACCCCGGTCGCGATCGTCTCGATGTGCTGCAGCTCGACCGCCGCGAACATGTTGCCCGGCACGTTGTAGCCGTACTCGCAGGCGTCGTCGCTGGGGCGGAACGCCGACCAGGTGAGGCCGGTCGGCACCGTCTCGCTGCCGCGGCCCTCTCGCACGAGCGTGTCGGTCGAGGGGCAGTCGAAGCGCTCGAAGCGGTAGGTCGAGCGGGCCTCGTGATCCTGCTCGGTGCGCCACAGCTCGATGATCGTGCGGGCGGCACGGGCGAAGGACTCGCCGAGGTGGTCGGTGCGGCCCGTGGTCTGCCACAGGTCGTAGGCCAGCTGCACGGGGTAGCAGAGGGAATCGACCTCGTACTTGCGCTCCCAGATCCATGGCGACTGCTCGGTGAGGTCGCTCTGATGTCCGCTGCCGTCGGGCTCGGCGTTGAAGGCGTTGGCGTACGGGTCGAGCAGCACGTACTCGATCTGCCGGCGCGAGACCGCGGCGATCATGTCGCTGATCGTCTGGTCTTCCGCCGCGAAATGCAGGTAGGGGCCGAGCTGTGCGGTCGAATCGCGCAGCCACATCGCGGGGATGTCGCCCGTCAGCATGAACAGCGTGCCGTCGGGCATCTCGCGCAGGGTCGTGCCGAGGGTGTTCTCGAAGCAGCGCTCGAACATCGCCGCTGTCGCCTCGTCCGTCCGCGCTCGCACGCGCTCTGCGACGGAATGGATGAAGTCCGAATGGGTCTGAGCCACGATGCTCCTCGGTGAACCTGAGGTCGCCCCGCTCTGGGCGACATCGCCGAGTGTAGCCCGGAATGCAGATTAAATCTATTTATATGTTTAGTTATGTGGGAGTGGCGCGGATTCGCGCGGTTCGGCGCTCTGCTGCGCGGGAATAAGTATATGTATTGCGTGTTGTCGGCTCGCGGGTTCGGGTACGGTCGCTGGTCGGGCATGCGGGGACGGATGCGCGCCTCCCGGCGGATGCGGGGCCAAAAACGCACCTTCCGATGGATGCGGGGTCAAAAACGCATCCGAAACGCTCCGTTCCGGTGCTTTATTGGCCCCGCACCGGCATGGGCCGGGGCGGGGGGGCATGGGCATGGGCATGGGCATGCCCATGGGCACGGGCTTGGGCACAGGTCGGGTCGGGTCGGGTCGGGCCGGGCCCGGGCCGGGCGGGGGCCGAGGTCAGGCTGGGGCGGACAGCGCGGGCAGGATCCGCGGGTCCCCCTCAGCCCCGGTCGCGCAGCGCGGCGGCGATCCGGTCGACGGCCTCGACCAGCACCGGACGCGGCATCGCGAAGACGAAGCGCGTGTACCCGATGGCCGCCACACCGCACGCGGCGCCATCGGTCATCGCTACTCCGGCGTGCTCGCGGAACCACTCGCCGAGGTCGCCGGTCAGGCCGGTCTCGCGGAAGTCGAGCAGGGCGATATAGCTGCCCTCGGGCACGATCATCCGCACGCCGGGAAGCTTCTCGTCGACGAGCTGCGCCAGCATCCGCCGGTTGCCGTCGAGGTACTCGACCACCCCGTCGAGCCACTCGCGCCCGCCCGTGTAGGCGGCGGTGTTGGCGATGACGCCGAGGGTCGACGTGCCATGCCCCGCCCAGAAGCCCAGGCGCTCCCAGAGCTCGGCGTCGGCGTCGTTCGAGAGGATCACCTGCGCGCACTTGAGGCCGGCGAGGTTCCAGGCCTTCGAGGCCGAGGTCGCGGTGAACGTGTGGGCTGCCGCGGCATCCGACACCGACGCATACGGGATGTGCCGGGCCGGTGCGTAGACGATGGGCGCGTGGATCTCGTCGGCGAAGACGCGCCCGCCCGCCGCCGTCACGGTGTCGGCGATCGCGAGCAGCTCGTCACGGGTCGCGACGGTGCCGAGCGGGTTGTGCGGGTTGCAGAGCACCAGCATCTCGCCGCCGTCGCGGAAGGCCTGGGCGACGGCGTCGAGGTCCATGACCCAGCGCCCGTCGACCTCGATGCTCGGCACCTCGATGACCCGCCGGTCGCGCATGGGCGGCACCATGAGGAACGGCATGTAGGCGGGAGTCGGCACGATCACGGCCGAACCCGGAGTGGTGAAGTGCTCGATCGCCAGTTCGAACGCCGCGATCACGTCGGGCACATGGTGCACGCGCTCAGCGGCGATCTGCCACCCGTACGAGTCGGAGTACCAGCGCGCCGTCGCCTCAGACAGGTCTTTCGCGAGCTTGTCGGGCAGGTATCCCGTCACGCCCAGGTCGAGGGCATCCTTCACCGCACTGTTGATCGCGGGGGCGAGGCCGAAGTCCATCTCGGCGACGAACGCGCCGATGGTGTCGGGGAACGCCGTCCATTTGACGCTGCCCGCAGCGCGCAGGTCGTCTTGCGTGATCTGGTCGAACGTGCCGGGGGAAGTCATTGTCCAATCCTTTCACCCGTCGGCGATATCGGGCCCGGGGTGTGGGCTTGGGCGCGGGGCGAGTCCGAACGAGCCCGCACACCTGCAGGCCCAGATCACGGATGCATGCCGAGACCGCCGGCTCCGACCTGCATTCGTGATCTGAGCATGCAAGTGAACGAGACCCCGGCCGTCGAGCCGCCAGAACCCCTCGATACGATGGCCCTATGGCGCCTGCGTACACCAGCGACGAGCTCGTCTCACGACTTCCGGGGGCGCTCGCGCGGCTCAGCGAGGTCGCCGAGTACGACATCGACCGCCTGCGAGAGGTCGCCCTCGAAGAGGGTCTCGAGCACTTCCCCCGCCCCCGAATCGACGATCGACGGTCGCTGCGATTGCAGCATTCGGCGGATGACGCCGCGCGAGTGAACCGAGCGCTCCGCGCCGCGATCTCGAAGCGGCTCGGCACACCCACCGGCACCGACAAGGTCTACAGTTCCGGCCCGTTCATCTTCGAGGTGAGGGTGGCCGATGTCGTGACCGTGTCGTCTTTTCCGCAGCGGTCGCTGGAGTCCATCGGCGCGGCAGCCGTCGCGTGGATGGCGGGAGTGCCGTTCGCCGAATGGTCGGATGCCGACGGCCACGGCATCATGCATCCGACCGAACGGCTGATCCGCGCGCCGCGGGTGAACGAGCGTCCGGGGCGTCTGTCGTTCGAGGTCGATCTGGCCTCAGGCCTGCATCCCGCCGGTGTCATCGCCAACGACGTCGCCGGCCGACGCGAGGTGCTCGCCGCATACTTCACCGGCCTCGTCGGTGAGTCCGACGCCCCGCCGTACATCACCTCGCGCAAGGCGTGGCTGCGTGGCGCGCGTCAGCTCATGCTGGCCGGGTACCGCAGCGGTGGGAACCACTCGCTGACGTTCATCCACGACGACAGCGGTGCGGTGGCCTGGTAATACCCCCTGCCGCCCCGGATCCCGGTCGCCGCCCGGCGGATCACTCGCGCGTGTAGACGACGGTTCCGTCGGCATCCCGAGTCACCGTGCCTTCATAGACGGCGGGTACGGGGTAGACCTCGGAAACCGAGGTTTCGGATGCGCAACTGACCCCGCACCGAAGGCGCGCCTGGGCCCGGCCAGGCGGGGCCACTTCCGCACCGGAAACCGAGGTTTCGGATGTACAACTGACCCCGCACCGAAGCCGGATCCCGTCGCGACGCGAGCGGGGCCACTTCCGCACCGGAAACCGCCGTTTCGGATGCGCAACTGACCCCACACCGAACCTCGCCCCGGGACGCGGCACACCCGCAACACCATTGAGCACCTCCCGCACCCGTGCCAGGATTGCCCCGACTCGGCTCACCGGGGCTGAGACGAAAGGATTCTCATGCAGCTGGCGATGATCGGACTCGGCCGGATGGGCGCCAACATCGTGCGCCGTCTGATGCGGGCGGGGCACGAATGCGTGGTCTACGACGTCAATGCGGATGCCGTGCAGGCGCTGGTCGCCGAGGGCGCGACGGGCGCCGACAGCATGGCCGACCTGGCGTCGAAGCTCGAGGCGCCGCGGGCCGTGTGGATGATGGTGCCCGCATCGCTCACGGGCATGGTGGCCGACCAGGCGGCGGAGGTGCTCGACGAGAGCGACATCCTGATCGACGGCGGCAACTCGAACTACCGCGACGACGTGCGGCGGGCGAAGGCGTTCCGCGAGCGCGGCATCCACTATGTCGATGTCGGCACGAGCGGCGGAGTGTTCGGCCTCGACCGCGGATACTGCCTGATGGTCGGCGGGCCCGACGAGGCCGTCCAGCGCATCGAGCCGGTGCTACGCACGATCGCTCCGGGTGTCGGCGAGATCGAGCGCACGCCCGGCCGCACCGGAGACCTCACTCCCGAAGAGCAGGGCTATCTGCACTGCGGGCCGTCGGGTGCGGGGCACTTCGTGAAGATGGTGCACAACGGCATCGAGTACGGCATCATGGCGTCGATCGCCGAGGGTCTCAACCTGCTGCACAACGCGGATGCCGGAGTGCGCGAGGCCGAGCACTCGGCCGAGATCGCCCCTCTCGAAGAGCCGGAGTTCTACCAGTTCCCGATCGACACGTCGAAGGTCGCCGAGCTCTGGCGCCGTGGGTCGGTCATCTCGTCGTGGCTGCTCGACCTGACCGCTGCCGCGCTCGCCGACAACCCGCAGCTCGACGGTCTCGCAGGTCGCGTGTCGGACTCGGGCGAGGGTCGCTGGACGGTCAAGGCCGCCGTCGATGTCGGAGTACCCGTTCCGGTGCTCGCTGCATCGCTGTTCGAGCGCTTCGCCTCACGCGATGAAGACAAGTTCGCCAACCAGGTGCTGTCGGCGATGCGCCTGCAGTTCGGCGGGCACCAGGAGCTGCCGGCCGGCGACGTGCTCGAGGCCGGATCGCGTAAGGCGGACTCCGACAGCGCCTGATCGAATTCTCTCGGGTTGTCGAGCGTGGCGCGCGGAGGTCCACGTTCACAACTTCGGAAGAAGCGACTGCGTCCGCCGGCTCGGCCCCGGAATCCCGGGGGACCGATGCGTCGGCCCGCTCGTTCTCCCGGAGTTGTGAACCGGCGGAACCGCCGCCGTCCGCCAGAGACGAAGTCCCCGACCCGAGAAAGGGCGTCCACATGACCACCGTCACCCGTCGAGCCACCCCGCACGACGCCTCCTGTCTCGCCGAACTCCTGCACGCCTTCAACATGGAGTTCGACACCGAGACGCCGGGGGTCGGGGTGCTCGCACGGCGGCTCGAGGCCCTGCTGGCCGGACCCTCGACCTTCGCGGTGCTCGGTGGCGACCCCGCGGTCGGAGTCGCGCTCGTGACCCTGCGTCCGAACGTGTGGTCGGACGGACCGGTCGCGCTGCTCGACGAGATGTACGTCGAGCCCGCTCACCGCGGGGGTGGCGTCGGGGGCGCGATCCTCCGGCACATGGTCGAGATCTGCAGGGAACTCGGCGTCGCGGCGATCGAGATCAACGTCGACGAGTCGGATGCCGCAGCGATGCGCTTCTACGAACGGCACGGGTTCAGTGGCGTCGACCCGGACTCCGGCGAGCGGGCGTTCTACTTCTACCGGTCGCTCGAGGCGGGGGATTAGTCGGCCTGAGCCCCACCCCACCCCACCCAGTCCGGACGGTCGACGACACAGAAGCGGTTGCCCTCGGGGTCTTCCATGATCACGTAGTCGGCGTAGTCGGCGTCGTCGGGCAAGTTGTCCCAGTGCACCTCGCTGGCGCCGAGCTCGGCCAGGCGCCGGACTTCGGCGGACTGATCCTCGGCATAGATGTCGAGGTGGATGCGCGGCGGCAGCACGCGTTCGGAATGGTGCGCGTCGAGGGCGATGCAGGGAGCATCTGCGTCTCGCGGCTTCAGCACGACCCAGTCGTCGGATGCCGGATCCCGCTCCACATAGTCGAGGGCAGCCTGCCAGAAGCGGGACTGCGCGGGGAGGTCGTTCACGCAGATCACGATCGAGACGATCTTCAACATGCGGGTCAGGTTAGAGCGTGGTGAGCATGCTGAACAGGGGCTTGCTCCGATCAGTGCGTGCTCGCGCGGTGGGCGCGCGCAACTGAGTACTCTGAGTCCCATCCCGCACCATCCACCGCCCGCATCGAAGGAGATCGGCGAGATGAGACCACTGCGCTATTCGATCAACGTCACGCTCGACGGCTGTGTCCATCACGAGGCGGGGGTCGCTCCCGACGAGGAGCTCATGCAGTACTGGACCGCTGAGATGCAGCGGGCGGATGCCGTGATCTACGGCCGAACGACCTACGAGATGATGCAGTCCGCCTGGCGTCGCCCGGCATCCGGTCAGTGGCCCGACTGGATGGAGGAGTGGGAGATTCCCTTCGCCGAGGCCCTCGACCGCGTGCCGAAGCACGTCGTCTCGAGCACGCTGAGCTCGGTCGACTGGAACGCCGAGCTCATCCGCGGCGATCTCGCCCAAGCGATTCAGCTGCTCAAGCAGCAGCCGGGCGAGGGGATGTCTGTCGGCGGTGTGACTCTTCCGCTGGCCTTGGCCGAGCTCGGACTCATCGACGAGTTCACCTTCGTCGTGCATCCGGTTCTCGCCGGGCACGGCCCGAGGCTGCTCGACGGACTTAGCGGGCGCATGACGCTCGAGTTGGTGGAGCGGCGAGAGTTCGGCTCGGGCGCGGTGGCACAGCGGTACCGACCGGCCCGGTGAACGAGGGCGAAGCGCCGAGACGAAACGCGGTGGCCACTAGCCTGTTGTAGTGCCCCGCCCTCGAAGTGAAGCCGCGCGCCAGTCCGTGCTCGAGGCGATGCGCGCAGCCGTCATCGCCGGCACCTACGAAGCGGTGACCATCGAGGGGCTCGCCGAGACGGCGGCGGTCTCCAAGCAGACGATCTACCGCTGGTGGCCGTCGAAGGCGGCGATCCTCGGCGAGGCACTGCTCGAGGGCGACCTGCCAGGAGCGGACCCCGCTGTCGCGATGAGCGACGACATCCGGGCCGACCTGCATGCCTGGTTCTCGGCGATGTCCGCCGGGCTCGCGAGGCCCGAAGGTGTCGCACTCGCCCGGGCGCTGATCGCGGTCACGGCCACCGACCACGAACTGGGGCTGGCGCTCAATGAACGGCTCGCGGCGCCGATCCGCGCCTGGGTCGCCGAACGGATCGCGCGCGGACAGTCGGCGGGCGAGATCCGGGCTGACGTGGATGCTGACGCCATCGCCGACCAGCTCATCGCCATGGCGTCGTACGCGGCGCTCATCGGTCAGCCCCTGAGTGCCGAGCGTGTCGAAGAGACGGTGACGCGGTTGCTGCGAGGCATCGCACAGTAGGTCCCTCTGGTTGGCTGAGGCCACCGCTGGATACCCTGGCAACGGACACTCACCGCTGAGGGCTGGAGCAGAGAATGGTCATCGCTGACATCACCGTCGTTCCGGTTCCGACGGAACGCAAGGCCGCATATCTGGACTTCTCGAAGCGGATGGCGGAGGTCTACCGCGAGCACGGAGCCATCAGCGTCGTCGACTACTGGCAGTCGAGCGAGTCAGCCGATCCGGCTGACTTCCACGCTGACGGGGCGTCGTACGAGCCGGGCGAGCTCAAGAGCATCGCCGACCTCGCGGGCGCGAGCGCCGGAGATTCCGTCGTGGTGACGGTGACGAGCTGGCCGTCGCGCGAGGTTCGTGACCGCGGAACGGCTGCCGCCACTCGGGACGCTCGCGTGCTCGAGACGCTCGATGAAGACCCCGTCTTCGACGGAGGCCGCGTGATCGGCGACAGCTTCGAGATCGCGATGAGCGTTCAAGGCGGCGAGTGACTGGCGACAGTTACGGGGTGCAGTAAGCGAGCATCGCGTCGGTCGCTGTGCGCATCTCCGTCGTCGCCGCATCCAGGCCCGTGATGTCACCCGCGATGGCCTTCTCGCCCTCGGCGGCGAAGGCGTCGATGCTCGTCGTCCACGAGTCGCGGAGGGTGACGAACTCGTCGGGTCCATCGACTCCGCGGATGTTCTCGGCGACGGTCTTGACCTCATCGAGAGCAGCCTGCGCGGCCTCAGGAGTCGGCGAGCTGACGCTGCCGATCACACCGGTCACCTGCGCGGCCTGAGCTGCGACCTGGCCGCACGCGGCGATGGTCGACGCTTGCGAACATCCGGACAGCAACAGGATGCCGACGGCGAGAGTCGCGAGCGCGGGGAGCTTTCTCATACGGGTCAGGGTACCGAGGGGAGATGTGCGCCTACTGGCGTGTTCAACTCCCGATCGATGCCACGACGCACCATCAACTCGTCGCCATGATCAAGCCTTCGGACCGTCGCTCGAGCCGTCCGGTGCTCAGCCCGATGGCCAGGGCCTCGCTCAGGCGATCACCGATGCCGGATGTCACGCGCTTACCGCCCAACAGTCCGAGCGACTCCCGCTTGATCTCCTCGTCCGTCATTCCGCCGCTCAGGTCCGCGACGACCGCCATGGCGTTCGCGATCTCCGCCAGAGGGACATGCTCGAGGGGGCGAGCGGTCCCGTTCACTGGCCGGCGGACGTCACGCCAGGTGAGTGGATCGACATCTTGTGGCCACAGGACCGCACGATCATTCGGTCGGACGAAATCCGGTGGGACGCAGCGAAGGATTGCATCCGCCCGAGAGGCATGGACCTTGCTCAGACCGAAAGCACCGGCCACGAGCTTCACCAGCCGCATCCGGTGGATGGGGCCTTCATACGCGATCACTTCCTGCACAAGTTCGCGTATGCGCTGAGCGGCTCTCGGGGAAGGGAGAGCGTCGAGAACCGCGACGCCGCCGGCCGCTCGTGCTGACCACTCGGAGAAATCCCGAAGACGGGGATGCTGCAGATCGGTGGCCCCGGGAGCTGATGCCGACCGAGCGAGGACGACAGGCGGCGACTCCGCCACGCCAGATCCGGTCTCGACGAAGGCGGCGGTCGCAACAGGGTCCGATGCTGTGTCGATGGCTCGTGCTTCGACGCCCGTCGAGGCTGAACTGCGCTTCCGAATTTCATCGGCACGACGCGCAGCTGTTGTCGCCTCCGTAACTGCGCGACTCATGCGGTCGAGGGTCGTCTCCCGTTGCTGCAGCCACTCGGGAAGCCATACACGCTCCACGCCAGGCCAGTGCATGAGGCCCTTCAGGACGTCGGTGGGCAGCGCATCTCGATCGGCCACAGTGCGCCGCCCGCGCCACGTTGGGCCGTCGAGCAGAACGGCGAGTACCGGTTGCTCAGGATCGTCTGCTGCCGAGATTGCTATATCAACGCGGAAATCAGAGAGACCGATGTCCGTCTGCACCACGTGCCCTCGGTCGCGAAGCGCGGTGGCGATCTCTTCTCGATGGCGATCGACGAACCCGGGCCTAGCCACCTCGTCTGCGTTCTCATCGATACCGTCCGCAGCAAGCTGCAGATAGGAGCGCAGGTGCTTGATTCCTACAGATGACGTCTGTTCAGCTCGCAGATCAGACGGGTCGAAACTGGCGAACAGAATCACTTCTCGACGTGCTCTAGTGATGGCCACGTTGAGGCGGCGCTCTCCGCCCGCACGCGAGAGCGGTCCGAAGTTGAGTGGCAGGTCGCCGCGCTCGTTCGCACTGAAAGCCACAGAGAAGAGAATCGTGTCTCGCTCGTCTCCCTGTACGTTCTCGAGGTTCTTGACGAACAGTCCGTCGCGCTGATCGAGAGCGGTGGCGATCCGGTCGTCCGACTCGTCTCGCAGAAGTGATTCGATCAGCGAGCGTTGCTGCGCGTTGAAGGTCACTACGCCGAGCGATGGAGGAGTGTCGGATGCGGCGAAGCGCCGTGCGATCTCCCCGACGATTGCACGGGCCTCGACGATGTTGGTGCGAAGGTCTCGCCCCCGCCCGCTTCTGTTGAAGTGCCCGTCGACCCTGACCAGTGATACTCCATGACCGGATACCGAGGGCTGTGAAGAGGAGCTCGTCGGCCACGGTGCAGGGAAAGATGCGAGTCGGCCATCGTAATACTTGTGATTGCTGAACGCGATCAGCGCCTCGTCCTGACTCCGGTAGTGCCAGGACAACCAGCGCCTGGGCACCTGTGCCTGGACGCATTCGCTCAGGATCGATTCCTCATCGGCCACCGCGGCGCTGTCTGCGCTGATCACCTCGTCGGAGTCGGTCACGACGTCGGCGAAGCTGGTGGGTGGCATCTGTTTGCTGTCGCCTACCACGACAACCGAGTTCGATCGCCCCATCGCGCCGATCGCATCGGGAACTCTGATCTGCGACGCTTCATCGAAGACGACGATGTCGAACAAGTCGCCGGTCGCCGGGAAGAAGCGTGAGACGGATTCGGGACTGGCCAGCACGCACGGGGTGATCTGCGTGATCAGGTCTGCATAGCCGTCCATCAGCCCGCGCACTGAGAGCCCCCCCGCGCTGCCGTCCGATCTGGCGCTTGAGCTCGCCGAGGCGTCCGCCGCTGTACGCAGCGTCGATCCTCCTCCGGCCGAGTATCTCGGCGGGGATCCATCGTGGAAGTTCTGCTCGGATCGCGGCTGTGCTCGAGGTGAATCTCGCGACGGATCGGCTATGCGCCTGAGGGTCGAAGCTCTCGAGGCCTTGAGCGTGCTCGCGTTCCACCAACGATGCAGCGGCCACGCCTTTGTCGAATGCGATCGACGCATCGTCTGCCAGAACGCGTCCCGAGACGAGTGCCGCGTATGCATCGGAGAGCCCGTGACTCCGCAGAGGCTCGAGCGCCCGAGCGAACGCCACCCACCTCTGCAGGGAGGTGGGCGCGGAGGTGTCGAGCGCCCGTGAACCGCGAGTTGCTCCCCACGCATCGACCACGGCGCTCGGCGAGGCCCAGCTCTTGAGCACCCCTGCTCCGCCCCTCGGAGCCGCCAACACTTCGAGTGCACGCCACGATGCCGCGAGCTTTGCGAGCGCCCCGGAGAGCGCCGGATCCGCAGGTGAGGTGCGATAGGTCTCTCGCAGAATCGTGGCGTCCAGATCATCCGGTCGCGACTCGAGGGCATTACTGAGCCAGACAAGCCAGTCGAGCTGGGACGAGGCGCTAGCCGCGTCGGTCGCATCGAAGGGGTCCCAACCCGTACCGATCACGGAGACTGGGAGCGAGAGAAGTCCGTTGCGCAGAGCCGCGGCGGACGCCGCTGTCGCTTCAACCTGTCCGGTCAGCTGCGCGATGGCTTTCGGCGGAACGGTCTTCAGCGGCACCAACAGGTTTTCGCCGAACATCGCGAGCGCTGATCGTTGACGCTTACGTCGTCCGAAGAACCCGGAAGCACCGGCAGCCTGCGCTGCGAAGTCAACGGCATGAGGCGCCGGGTTCGCGCTCAACGCTCCGAGGCTCACGGTGCCCGTCCACTGTGGAGGTGCGGCCGTGAGCGTTCGAAGTTGCTGCTGGAGAGCGCTGAGTTCACCGGACCGGACTCGCGGGAGCAGTTGATCGAGGGA
Source organism: Microbacterium sp. ISL-103 (assembly GCF_018613995.1). Lineage (GTDB taxonomy): Bacteria > Actinomycetota > Actinomycetes > Actinomycetales > Microbacteriaceae > Microbacterium. The sequence goes on from NZ_JAGGPD010000093.1 coordinate 11,885, forward strand.
CTCGAGGGAGAAGCGTGGAGCCCCCGCGAGCTGCGACCAGCGTTCGATGAACTCGGGCGAGGTGCAGTGAGCGAGCGCCTGCGATTCGCCGGTCGAGACGAAGACGTTTCCGATCGCCTGGTCGAAATCCATCGCTGCTCGATGCAGTGCCGCGATGTCCGAAGGGTCGTGCGACGTGACGTCGACGAATCCCCATCCGTTGAGTTCCGTTGGTCGGACGAGGTCGGCGGTGTCAGGTAGACGTCGCAACGTCGTGCGGACATTGTCGATCTGCTCGGCGGAACCTGAGGAGACGAAGGCGGTCGGGATGGCGAGCGTTGGAGCATCCGGCTCGAACGCCAGGAGGCGATCCCTCGACGTGTAGAACGACATGCCTGCCGTGTTGCTCTCGTGGAGCCGGTCAGCGTACCGCCGCAGGGTGTTCCGGCTGGATACCGCATTCTCGTTCTGCGCGCTCAGGGCCGCGCCGTCGGGGCGCGCCGTCGTTTCGAGTGCCTCTTTCAATTGTGCGCGGACGGCATTGGGGCGAGCACCTTTGTCATGGAGATCGAGCGAGAAAGGGCCCAGTCCGACGGCATCGAGACGCTGCTTCACAACGTCCAGTGCCGCGCGCTTCTCAGCGACGAAAAGCACTCTCTTGCCGTTGACGATGGCATGAGCGAGCAGGTTCGTGATGGTCTGCGACTTCCCTGTGCCGGGAGGGCCTTCGAGTACGAACGTCCGGTCCGCGACCGCTTCCGAGACCGCGTCGAGCTGCGAGGAGTCCGCCGCGACGGGCAGGGACGTTCCGAGAGCATCCAGATCCACTGAGGTCGGCGACGGCGATGGGTCCTCGAACGCTGCGGTCGGCGTATGTACGAGATGCTTGACGAGCGGGTTGGACGTAAATGTCTCCCAACTCTCGTCGAGGTCCTTCCACAGCCGATACTTACCGAACTGGAGGATCGACAGGTCCGCGGAGTCCTCAACGGTGAACGGCAAGCGCGCTTCCGCCAAACCCTGCCGCGCGGCCGCGAAGGCAGCTGCGAGATTGATGCCGGCTTCATCCTTTGCCGGGTTCTCGAGACCGGGGATGCGGATGCCGTGCGTCACTCGCAGCTTCTCGAGCAGGCAATAGTTCGGTGTGGATTCACCCGTGTCGTCCGCGCGAATACGGAACACAGAGCCGCGGCCCGCGGGCTCGAGAGTCACGGGCACGAGGATGAGTGGCGATCTGAGGTCGCGATCGTTGAATCGCCAGCGCAGCATTCCAAACGCGACGTAGAGATTGTTCGCGCCCGTTTCCTCAGCGATGGTTCGCGCCTTGTATGCCAGAGCGCGGAGTCGCGAGGTATACGCGCCCTCCGTGATGTCGACATAGGCGGACTTGCGGGACATGAGCATTTCCGAGCGGGCAGCCTCAGGCAGGTCGCGTCCGAACTGAACGCCGCGGGTCTTGTCGACATCGGGGATGCGATCGCTGGGAAGGAGCGTGATCGCGGACCCACCATTGATCAGGTCCTCGAATGCGGCGAGTGCTGGCTGCGGCACGGCGATGGGGTGACCCGCTGACGGCGTGTAGTTGATGAGGCGATTGCGCAGGCTCAAGTCGAGCAGGGAGTTCTTCCATGAGTACACGCGGGCAGGCAGCGT
>NZ_JAGGPD010000001.1 GCF_018613995.1 Microbacterium sp. ISL-103
CGCGAGGAACCCTTCCGCAATCAGGTACTCCAACACTTCAGGAGCGCTATCCATGACGGTCGACCCAGCCCACCAGTCGCGCCACGATGCCCTAGCAAAACGACCTTCCTGAAGCGCGAGCGCGAGCAGCTGCTGCGCCGCAATGTGCCGCGGTGCGGGAGGCGGAGTGACAGGTTCAACGAACCCACCGCCCCAAAGGTGGAGCAGTCCGGCCGCGCGAAGCAGCGTGTCGTTGTCTGTCGCAAGGAATAGCGCGTTCCGCACCGTACCCGAACGCCGACCCGTTCGTCCCAGCCGTTGCAAGAACGACGAGACTGATCGGGGCGAGTCCAATTGAATCATGCGATCCAAATCGCCGATATCGATGCCGAGTTCCAGAGTCGACGTCGCGACGATCACGCAGTCGCGGCCGTCGGCAAATGCCCGCTCGCTCCGTCGTCGCTCATCAACCGACAGCGAGGAATGCGACACATACGTCTCCACGCCGTTGCTCCGCAACGCGAACCCGAGCTCTTCGGCTTGCGCCCGCGATTCACAGAACACGAGCCGCTTGTCGCCTCGGAACATCTGCGACAGCACGATGGCAGCGTTGTCCACTGACCCGACGAAATCAAGTGTGACCTCCGGAGCCACCGGCGCCGCCCCCTCTCCGATCACGACTCTGGCTGGAACACCACCCTCAGCGTTCGATCCTTGCAGCCAACGCAGGACCTCCTCCGGGTTACCGAGCGTCGCTGAGAGCCCGATCCGTTGGATGCGTTGACCGCTCAACCGCTGGAGCCGCTCAAGCACCGCGACGAGGTGCCACCCTCGGTCGGACGCAGCGAAGGCATGCACCTCGTCAGCAATGAGCACCCGCACCGACCGGAAAAACAGGTGATGATCGATCCGCCGCGACACCAGCATCGCCTCCAGCGACTCCGGTGTCGTCAACAGAATGTCGGGGGGATCGCTGAGGACCCGACGCCGCTCTCCGTCGCCGATGTCTCCGTGCCAGAGCGCCACCCGCCGCCCTAGCCACGCGGCGTACTGCTCAACCCTCGGCAGGAGGTTGTTGAGCAACGCCTTCAGAGGTGCAACGTAGATGACGCTGAGCCCTTGCCACCCCTCGTCAACCATCCGCGACAGCATCGGGAACAACGCCGCTTCCGTCTTACCCCCGGCAGTCGGAGCGATGAGGAGACAATCAGCTCCGGAGCGGACGGGCTCGATTGACGCCCGTTGCAGTGGTCGAAGGTCGTACCAACCCAGCGTGTTCGCGACGTGGTACTCCAGCGCCGCGGTGAGCTCGGTGTCGTCAGACATCGATCTGAATGGCGTCGAGGCCGCCGGCAGCACGCTCATCCGCGTTGAGTTCGCCATCGGCCACGGCGACAGCCGACGCCTCCGCCGGAACGTAATCCGCGAACTGTTCGACCTTATCTAGCGTGTCGACGAGCTTGCGCAGGTAGAGGCGTGGAGCGACGCCGACTCTACCGCCGAGTCGACCGGCGATGGTGTCGCCGAGGCCCGCGAGGTAGTCGTCCGTCACGAGCGACTGAATGCGATCCGCAGCCGCACTTCCGGCGGCATAGATCTCTCTGACTCTTTCACCCAACTCTTGCAGGCTCTCCTTCTTGAACCCGAGCAATCGCACTTGCGGCGCACGCGGATTATCCCAGCGCGGGTCGCCACTGAAATCGACCCCGACCCGGGCTGCGAGCGGAGGGAGCCGTTGGACACCTTGGGTTCCGTCGAAGAATGCGGGAGTCCCGGTGATGAGGATGTAGAGCCCTGGAAAGCGCCCAGCATCCACCTCGTCGAGCAACTGCCGCAAGGCATTCAACGCCTTCTCACGCACATCGCTTCGCACTCGCTGCAGCGTCTCGACCTCGTCTAGAACCAGCACGAGGCCGCGATAGTCCGCATCACGTAGGACGGCGAGCAACCCCTGCATGAAGCCAAATGCTCCGAAGTGGTCGAGATCGCCGCGAATTCCTGCTCCGCGGCGTATGGACGCCGCGACATGGGGTTGTCCTCCGAGCCAAGCGATGAGCCCGTCCGCAGTCTCGACATCACCACGCGTTGTCGCCGAGTGATACGCCCGCAAAGCTGCACCAAAGGCCGGCGCGGTTCGCGATACAACGGCAAGCCGCTGCTCCAGCAACATCTGTGTACGCTCTGCCAATTCTTCTCGATCAGATGGATCCACGCCGGCCTCGACGGCGTCTTCCTCGAGCACACGGAGCCACTCGTCGATCACCTCGCGGAACGCGCTGGGCGCCGTGGCTTCGGTCGCGAGGTTCTCCGTGATCCGTCGATAGATCGTTTCGAGGCGATGCAGAGGTGTCTCGGTCTCCGATATCTGCACCTCTGCGGTCGCGAATCCCCTTTGCTTCGCCGACTCGATGAGCCACCGGGCGAAGAAGGTCTTGCCCGCGCCATACTCACCACGCACTGCTTTGAAGACCGCGCCTCCCTCGGCGACGCCATCCAATTCTTCGCGCAGGGCGTCGTGGAACCGGTCGAGCCCCACCGCCATGACGTCGAGCCCGCGCTGCGGCACAGTTCCACGACGCAGCGCATCGATGATCTCGCGCCTACGCCGTGGACTCACCGTCGTCATGATCGATTGCCCAACGCGAACTGCTCCCGCAGGAGTGACTCGTCGAGTGTGACGGTGACCTGATCCGCGTCAAGATCGACGACGGCGTATCCGTCGACGTTCAACAGGCGACGCAAGGACGCCAGCACGCCCGGAAGGGAGGATGCCGCAACGCCCGCGGCGACCGCGACTGTGTCACGGTGAGCGCGCCCACCGCCTGCGACGAGCGCGGTGATGATTGCCCGTACGGTCTCGTCCTCGATCGGATGCCGACCGCCCAGCCGCTGTCGCTCGCGGTACGTTTCGCTGCTCACGAGCATCTCGTCGAGCCTGATGCCGGGAGGCACCCCTTCGACAGGAGCAGCAAGCAGCTCGTCAAACAATGCAGGACCGGACGGGGCGGGCTTGCGTATGCGAGGTTTCGATGGGGCGGGAGTCGCTGCGGCAGCTGTGGATACCGGCCGCACTGGCTCGTTCCACCAGACCGGTTCCTGCGGAGGAGCTTCAACCCAACCATGCGGGTCACCGGCGCCAATTGACTTGAACACGACCACC
>NZ_JAGGPD010000094.1:0-913 GCF_018613995.1 Microbacterium sp. ISL-103
CCACGCCCCCGACGCCACATCGTCCGAGCTGCCGGACGCGGTGGCGTTCTCGCCGGCGACGCAGCCGCTGGCGACCAGCATCATCGTCCCGGCGACGGCGATCGCGGGGATGATTCGGCGGGTGATGGTGCTCATCGGGTCTCCTCGGTGGCGGTGCTGTGGTGGGTGTCGACGCCGAGTCCCTCGAGGAGGTCGGCGCGGAGGTCCGCGAGGCCGCGATCGGCGCGGTCGCGGGGGCGGATGCCGGGAACCGTGATCGTGCGCGCGATCGAGGGCGCATCGGTCTCGGCGTCGCCGACCAGCGTGCGCAGCAGCAGCACGCGATCGGCCAGGTAGAGCGCCTCTTCGACATCGTGGGTGACGAGGAGGACGGTGGTGGGCTCTGCGGCGTGGATCTTCAGGAGAAGATCGTGCATCCGCAGTCGCGTGAGGGCGTCGAGCGCACCGAAGGGCTCGTCCAGGAGGAGCACCCCGGGGTTGCGCGCGAGCGCGCGAGCGAGCGAGGCGCGCTGCGCCATTCCCCCCGACACCTCACGCGGGCGCTGGTCTGCCGCCTGCTCGAGACCGACGAGCTCGAGCAGCTCGCGCACTCGTTCACGCCCTTCCCGTCGCGCGGTGCCGCGGGGAAGCCCGAGTTCGACGTTCTGCGCGATGGTCCGCCAGGGCAGCAGCCGGGGCTCCGGGAAGGCGATCGCGGTGCGTGCGTCGACATCGGCGACGCCGGAGTCCCCGAGCAGGATGCTGCCGCTCGTCGGCGCATCCAGCCCGCCGAGCAGACGCAGGAGCGTGGACTTGCCGCACCCGGAGGGCCCGACGATCGCGACGATCTCGCCGGCTGCGACCTCGACATCGACCCCGCGCAGCACGTCGCGCCGACCGCGAGCGAAGGGGAAGCTCCGTTACACCCCGTGCA
>NZ_JAGGPD010000094.1:921-2668 GCF_018613995.1 Microbacterium sp. ISL-103
CCAACCCGCTGACATGTGACGAATGCGGACGTAATGTTCGGTCACGTAGCCCTGCACGGCTCTCGGAGACAAGGCGGAAACGCGAAACGGGCCGCCACCCCGGAGGGTGACGGCCCGTTTCTGAGCGTGATGCTTAAGCGTTGCCGCCCGACAGCTTCTCGCGGAGAGCCGCAAGAGCCTCGTCGTCCGCGAGCGTGCCCGCGCCTGCGGCCTCGCTCGAGAAGACCTGGCCGCCGAAGTCGTCGCCGGCAGCAGCTTCTGCCTCGGCCGCCTTCGTGACCTGAGCCTTGTGCGCCTCCCAGCGAGCCTGGGCTGCAGCGTACTCCTGCTCCCATGCCTCGCGCTGGGAGTCGAAGCCTTCCTTCCACGCACCGGTCTCGGCGTCGAAGCCCTCCGGGTACTTGTACTCGCCGTTGTCGTCGTACTCCGCGACCATGCCGTAGAGCGCCGGGTCGAACTCGGTGCCGTTGGGGTCGACCGACTCGTTGGCCTGCTTGAGCGACAGCGAGATGCGACGACGCTCGAGGTCGATGTCGATGACCTTGACGAACACCTCTTCGCCGACGGACACGACCTGCTCGGCCAGCTCGACGTGCTTGCTGGAGAGCTCGGAGATGTGGACCAGGCCCTCGATGCCGTCTGCGACGCGCACGAACGCACCGAACGGAACGAGCTTGGTGACCTTACCCGGCGTGACCTGACCGATCGCGTGGGTGCGGGCGAAGACCTGCCACGGGTCTTCCTGCGTCGCCTTCAGCGACAGGGAGACGCGCTCGCGGTCGAGGTCGACCTCGAGGATCTCGACGGTGACCTCCTGGCCAACCTCGACGACCTCGGAGGCGTGCTCGATGTGCTTCCAGGACAGCTCGGAGACGTGCACGAGGCCGTCCACGCCGCCCAGGTCGACGAATGCACCGAAGTTGACGATCGACGACACGACACCCTTGCGGACCTGACCCTTGTGCAGGTTGTTCAGGAACGTGGTGCGCGACTCCGACTGCGTCTGCTCGAGCAGCGCACGGCGGCTCAGAACGACGTTGTTGCGGTTCTTGTCGAGCTCGAGGATCTTGGCCTCGATCTCCTGGCCGAGGTACGGCGTGAGGTCGCGGACGCGACGCAGCTCGATGAGCGATGCCGGCAGGAAGCCACGGAGGCCGATGTCGACGATGAGTCCACCCTTGACGACCTCGATGACCGTTCCGGTGACGACGCCGTCGTTCTCCTTGATCTTCTCGACGTCTCCCCAGGCACGCTCGTACTGAGCACGCTTCTTGGAGAGGATCAGACGGCCTTCCTTGTCCTCCTTCTGGAGAACCAGGGCCTCGACCTCGTCGCCGACCTTGACGACCTCGTTGGGGTCGACGTCGTGCTTGATCGAGAGCTCGCGCGAGGGGATGACACCCTCGGTCTTGTATCCGACATCGAGCAGGACCTCATCGCGGTCGATCTTGACGATCGTGCCTTCGATGATGTCGCCGTCGTTGAAGAACTTCAGGGTCTTCTCGACCGCGGCCAGGAAGTCCTCAGCAGATCCGATGTCGTTGATGGCGACCTGCTTGGTGGCCGGGGCGGTCGTTGCGGTAGTCATGTAGTGGGTTGTCCTTGTGAATGGAGACTCGGGCTGAGGACTCCGGCCGCGCACGACCGATGATGAGCTCTGCAGCGATTGATTTGGTTGCGACACCCGGGCATGCATAGGCACGCCACGAGTGACAGTCAAGGTTATCAGATCTCCGGCCCGAATGAC
>NZ_JAGGPD010000095.1 GCF_018613995.1 Microbacterium sp. ISL-103
CACTGGGTCGGGACGCTCAACGGCAACGGCGCCTCGTTGATCGGCGACGGCCTGGCCGCGGGCGAGATGGCGTTCGACCACCCCGACGACGAGCGCTCGCGGTCGATCATCTTCGCCACCGACAACGAGGTCAACGGAGCCTCGATCGTGACCCTCGACGAGGCCGCGGCCTATGCGAAGTCGATCGGCGTGCGGGTGTTCGCGCTCAACCCGGTGCAGGGCAAGGATGCCGACGTGAGCGCCGAGCTGGCGAAGGCGGCCGAGACGACCGGCGGCCAGGCCTACGGCCTGCGCGAGACGACGACCGTCGGCGACATCGTCGAGCAGGTGAAGCAGCAGGAGGCGACCGCGCTGAAAGGCCAGGCGCAGGTGGTGTGGACCGACACCCCGAACCTCTGGATCGTGGTGCTGCTGGTCTCGATGCTCTCGTTCGTCGTCGTGCTGTGGAGGGTGAGACTGTGATCTTCCAGCCCGTCCTCAACATCTTCCTGCTCGTGCTGCTGCGCGTGCCCGTGGCTGCTCTCGCCGTGATCGCGCTCACGAAGGCGAAGGGCCGGGGCAGGGCGCTGTGGGCGATGCGCCTCGTCATGCTGTTCGCCTGCTTCTTCATGTTCCTGCGCCCGGGCATCCCTGGAGGAGCGACCCAGACCCTCGCGACCGACACCGACATCGTGCTCGTGGTCGACACCACCGCGAGCATCGTGGCCGAGGACTGGGACGGCGACAAGCCGCGCCTCGACGGCGTCCGCGCCGACGTGCAGGCGATCGTCGACGAGTATCCCGGCGCCCGCTTCGCGCTGATCACCTTCGATGCGTCGGCCGATCTGCGCATGCCCCTCACGACCGACACCACGGCCCTCGTCTCATCGCTCGAGGTGCTGCGACCCGAGGTGACGAGCCAGTCGCGCGGCAGCTCGATCGGCATCGCGAATCAGCTGCTCACCGACACCCTCGCCGGCGCCGCCGAGGCCTCGCCCGACCGCTCGCGCATGGTGTTCTACTTCGGCGACGGAGAGCAGACGGTCACCTCGGCCCCCGAACCGTTCGACGGCAGCGAGAAGTACACGGATGCCGGGGCCGTGCTCGGCTACGGCACCGCAGAGGGCGGGCCGATGACGCTCACCACCGGAAGCCTCGGCGGGTCGTCGAGCGAGTACATCCAGTACGAAGGGGCGGACGCCCTGTCGGTCATCGACGAGGGGAACCTCGAGACGATCGCCGCAGAACTGGGTGTCGAGTACCAGCACCGCACTGCGGATGCCGCGATCACGCTGCCCGAGGCTCCGTCGACCACCACCTCGTACGCCGAGTCGGGCTCGGTGGGCAACGTGACCGAGCTGTATTGGATCGCCGCCCTCGTCGTGGTCGCTCTGCTCGGCGTGGAACTCACGAGGGCGAGCATGCTCGTCGCCCGACTGCGCCTGCTGCGAGCGCCGACCTCGCCCCGAGGATCGACCTCGCGCCGAGCGAAGCGGCCGACCGACGGAGGTGCCGCATGACCGATCTGACGACGAAGCCGGGCGCGACGCCAGGCGCTCCCGATGACCCCAAGGCATCGGCCGCTGCGGCGCTGCTCGCCTCGAACAGGCGGCGCCGTCGCATCCGCCGCTGGATCGCGATCGGAACCCTGCCGCTCACGCTCGCGGCCCTGCTTTTCGTCGGCAAGATCCTCAGCATGTACGCGTTCGCGCACCAGTCGATCACGGCGTACGTCGCCGACGACTACGCCGGCTCCGAGGCGTCAGCCCGCGGACAGGAGTTCGTCAACTGGTTCGAGCCGTTCAAGGCCCCTTTCAACGTCGGCACGGCCCTCGCCGGCGCCGAGAAGCTGCCGGAGGCCCGCGCGAAGCTCGAGGAGTCGCTCGACCTGGCCACCGGCCTCGAGGTGTGCACGGTGAGCATCAACCTGGCGCTCGTGATCGAGCGGATGGGCGATGCGGCGCGCAGCGACGGTGACGGCGCGGCCGCGGCCGAGTTGTTCGGTGAGGCTCTCGCCGTGACCACCGCGATGCCCGACGAGTGCGACAGCGACGAGGCGCAGGAGCAGTCGTCCGACCCCGACCGCGACATGCAGCAGAGCACCGACGAGCTCGAAGACCGGCTCAAGCAGAAGCAGCAGAGCGAGCAGGAGGCTCCGCCCGAAGAGGAGCAGCCGCAGGAGGAGCCCGAGCCGCAGCCGTCGGACGACAAGCTCGACGAGTTGAAGGACAAGCTCGAGCAGGGAACGCAGGAGCGCGATCAGCAGCAGGGCGACGACGGTGGCGGCTCGGGGACGGACAAGCCATGGTGATGGATCACGAGAGGCAGCGGGCGCGCTACGTCGCCGGCACTGAGGGCGCGCCGCCGGTGCCGCCCCCCGGCGGCTATCGGAACGCGCGCCGACAGTCGTGGCCCATCGTGCCGCCGGGCGCGCCCGCGTCGGGCACCACCTCGACGCCCGGCGCCCCCACGGCGACGGCATTCGACGGCTCTGCCGGTGCGGGCGGTGCTGCCGGCGGGGTCACCGACAAGAAGCCGGCCAACGCCCTCGGGTGGGTCGCGCTCGTCGCGGGCATCCTGTTCGCGCTGATCCTGCTGATCACGCTCGCCGTGGGCGCGACCGACACCCTCTACGGTGTCACGATGCTGACGCTGCAGCTCGTGGTCGTCGCCGTGATCGTCGGAGCCCTCTTCACCGCCCGAGGCCGCACACTCGCGGCCGTCGGGCTGGCGATCACCCTCGTCTTCAACGTCGCCACCGTCGGCGGCATGAGCGCCCTGCAGACCTCGGCCTCGGGCAGCTACGACGGCATGAAGACCGACGAGCAGAAGCATGAAGAGGCGTACCCCGGCATCAAGGGCACGGATCCTCAGAATGCCCTGGCGCAGCAGTCTCTCGAAGAGGTGCAGGCAGAAGCCGACAGCCTCTTCGCCGACATTCGCGAGCGCATCACGGCGGAGTTCGGGTACGAGTGGGTGCAGGTCGGCGATGAAGACCTGCGGCCGGAGCGCAACGGCTACGGCGGCGAGTCGATGCTGATCGAGTACACCTCGGTCGGGTGGGCGACGACCGAGCCGATCCAGGACTACAGCGTCAAGGTCGAGGTGATGGCCGTGATCGACTCGGTGGTCGCCGAGCACGGCCTGCCGTCGCTGTATTCGTTCAACGGCGAGTACTCGGGGATCGATCCGTCGATGATCGAGAAGCTCTACGGCAGCGACGACCCGCGTGATCAGCACACCTGGGAGTACTACACCGAGAACTACCCCGACCCGATGCGGTTCTACGCGAACATCTACGACCTCTCGAACGATCCGTCCGGCGACTTCCTGAAGACGCGCGAAGCGCAGAACGCCCGCACGGGGGAACCGCTCGAAGGGCTGCAGATGGTGGTCATCGCCAGTGCGGTGCTCAGCGAAGCCGACCGCGCGGAGTTCGAGGAGAAGCTGCAGGAGTACCCCGGGTTCCAGTGAGTCCTGCCCCCGTTGCCGACGCGACGTGCACGATCGACATCGGGCTCATCGGTCGGAGCGCGGCTCGAAGGTCACGACGCCACGTATGACGGCACATCAGAATTACGGCCGTCACCGCGTCATGAGGGGGATCAGCTCGCGAGCGACAGACCCGCGGCGAGCGCGAATCCGAGCACCGTCGCGAGGCCCGTGAGCTGCTTCGCCTTCTCCTGCGCATCAGGGACCATCGAGTCGACCAGCATGACGAGCAGGGCGCCGGCCGCGAATCCGCTCGCACCTGCGCGGAAATCGTCTCCGGTCGCACTCGCGAGTCCGAATCCGGCGACCGTCGCGAGCGCACAGATCACGGCGATGCCCGCCCACAGCAGCAGCACGCGCGACTTGGCCATTCCGCCCTTCAGCAGATCTGCGGCCGAGCCGATCGACTCCGGCAGGTTCGAGACGACGATCGCGACGACGAGGGCGATGCTCACCGGTTCGCCGGATGCGAGGCCGATGCCGAGCACCAGCTGCTCCGGGATGCCGTCGAGCAGCGCGCCGAGCGCGAGCGGCGCCCCGGCGCCCTGATCCTTCGACTTCGCCGCACGGGCATCGAGGATCCTGTCCGCGGTGAAGTACGCCAGCGCACCGGCCGCGACGCCGATCACGAGCGGGACGGGGCCGGCGAGGTCGAGCCCCTCCTCCCACAGCTCGAACGCGATCGAGGCCATCAGCGCGCCCGCGCCGAATCCCAGCACGATGCCGAGCCACCGCGGCGGCCAGATGCGCAGCAGAGCGAGCGCGGCTCCGACGAACAGGGGCGACGCCGCGACGATGCCCCACAGTACGGCTGCGCCCATGTGCTGCCTCCTTCAGGGCCACTCTGCCACCACCGACGTCGCGACCGCAGCGGCAGCGGCTCTCACCGGCGTCCGAAACAGCCGACACGCCGCCGATAGACTGGGAACCATGTCCAAGGTCCTCCAGTCACTTCCCGTCGGCGAGCGCGTCGGCATCGCCTTCTCCGGAGGACTCGACACCTCCGTCGCCGTCGCGTGGATGCGCGACAAGGGCGCCGTCCCGTACACGTACACCGGTGATCTCGGGCAGTACGACGAAGACGACATCGAGTCGATCCCGGGCCGCGCGCTCGAGTACGGCGCCGAGGCCTCGCGCCTGATCGACTGCAAGACCGCCCTGGTCGAAGAGGGCCTGGTCGCCCTCTCGTGCGGCGCCTTCCACATCCGCTCCGGCGGACGCACCTACTTCAACACCACTCCCCTCGGCCGTGCTGTCACCGGCACGCTGCTGGTGCGCGCCATGAAGGAAGACGGCGTCGACATCTGGGGCGACGGCTCGACCTACAAGGGCAACGACATCGAGCGGTTCTACCGCTACGGCCTTCTCGCCAACCCGCGTCTGCGCGTGTACAAGCCGTGGCTCGATGCCGACTTCGTCACCGAGCTCGGCGGCCGCAAAGAGATGAGCGAATGGCTCGTCGCCCAGGACTTCCCCTACCGCGACCCGGTCGAGAAGGCGTACTCGACCGACGCCAACATCTGGGGTGCCACCCACGAGGCCAAGACCCTCGAGCACCTCGACGTCTCGCTCGAGACCGTCGACCCCATCATGGGCGTGAAGTTCTGGGACCCCTCGGTCGCGATCGAGACCGAAGACGTCTCCGTCACGTTCGAGGCCGGACGACCGGTCGCCATCAACGGCGTCGAGTACTCCGACCCCGTCGCCCTGGTGCAGGAGGCGAACACCATCGGCGGTCGCCACGGCCTGGGCATGAGCGACCAGATCGAGAACCGCATCATCGAGGCGAAGTCGCGCGGCATCTACGAGGCCCCGGCGATGGCGCTGCTCTTCATCGCGTACGAGCGCCTCGTCAACGGCATCCTGAACGAAGACACCCTCGCGACGTACCACGAACAGGGTCGCCGCCTCGGTCGGCTCATGTACGAAGGACGCTGGCTCGAGCCGCAGTCGCTCATGCTGCGCGAATCGATCCAGCGCTGGGTCGGCCTGACGATCTCGGGCACGGTCACGATCCGCCTGCGCCGCGGTGACGACTGGACGATCCTCGACACCACTTCGCCCAACCTGTCGTACGGACCCGAGAAGCTCTCGATGGAGCGCGTCGGCGATGCCGCCTTCGGGCCGGTCGACCGCATCGGGCAGCTGACCATGCGCAACCTCGACATCGCAGACTCGCGTGCACGTCTCGAGCAGTACGCAGGTCTCGGCCTCGTGGGCGGAGCGACCGGCGAACTGGTCGGCAGCGTCACCGCCGGCGAGTCCGGCGAGATCACGGGCTCGATCGAGGGATCGGTCTCCGCAGCCGACGAGAACCTCGCCGACGCGGTCGACACGGCATCCGAGGGCGCGGCCTTCGACTCGGGCCTCGACTGACCTTAGGTTCTGAAGAAGGGGGCGGGTGCTGCGGCATCCGCCCCCTTCTTGCGTCTATGCCCGGAGGCTTCGCTCCATGACTCCGGATGCCGACGGGGAATGTGCTCAGAGCGGCCCGTTTCGTCAGTGTTGCGGCCCACTCCTCCGGAGTTGCGGAGGCCGGCCCGTTCACAACTCAGCACGATCCTCGCGATTGGGCTCCGAATTGTGCCGCTTAGCCCCTGAGCGTCGATCCTTGCTGAATTGTGAACGCCCGCCAGCGCCGACCAGCGCCGACCCTGTGAGTCTTCCGAGTTATCTTGCACACTGCTGTGCACATTAAGTACGATGAGTGCATGACAGCCCGTCCTCCCCGCCGCGATTCCGTCGAGAACCGCGCCGGAATCCTCGACGCGGCCCGCGCCACCCTCGCCACCGACCCGCGCGCATCGATCGACGTCATCGCACGCAGCGCCGGCCTCTCTCGCCGCACCCTCTACGGCCACTTCGACGACCGCGAGGCGCTGATCCGCGAGCTGATCTCGGTCGGCGCCCAGCGCTTCAACGCGATCGCCGAATCCGTGACCGACACCGACTCCCGCATCGCACTCGCCCGTCTCGCCGCACGGCTCTGGCAGGAGGCCGCTCACGTGCAGGTCGCCGCCGCGCTCGCCCTCGACGAGGCGCACGTCGAGCACACCGCCGACGCCCTCGCCCCCCTCCGCCGCACCGTCGCCGCGCTCGCCAGACGCGGTCAGGACGACGGCAGCTTCCGCACCGACCCCGCGGCCCCCACTCTCGCGCGCCTCATCGAAGAGGTCGCACGCACGGTCGTCGCGCGCACGGATGCCTCGAGCATCGGGGCTGCAGACCTCGCCGTGCGCACGCTGCTCAGCATCGCCGGCCTCTCGTGGCGCGAAGCCGATGACCTTCTGACCGCGCATCCCGACATCGTCACTCCTCAGGAGGTCAGCGCATGAGAGTCACACTGCACGAAGTCAGCAAAGGTCGCGGCGGCCAGGCCCTGCCCACGACGAGCCTCGAGTTCCACAGCGGCGCCGTGCGCTTCGCGCTCGCAGAGACCGAGCAGCGTCCGAGCGTCCTCGGCCTGATCGCCAGCGGACGCATGCGTCCAGACACCGGACGCGTCACGATCGACGGCTCGACCGACAACCGGATGCTGCGCCGCACGATCGCGCTCGTCGACGCCCCCGACGTCAGCGACCCGCACGCCGACATCACGCTCGCGGGAGTCGTGGGCGAAGAGCTCATGTTCGCCGGCGTCGGCGCAACACCCCTGCACGCCCGCCGCTGGCTCACCAACCTCGGGTTCGGCGAGCTGTCGGGGGCGCCGATCGGCACCGTCGATCCGGCCGCACGGGTGCGCATCCTCTGCGAGCTGGCGATCCTGCGCGAGGGCACCGAGGGGGTCGTACTCGTCTCGCCCGACCGCCACGGCGGCAGCCCCGACGGGTGGTGGCGCATCGCCTCGGAGTTCGCCGACCGCGGCTACGCGATGCTCGTCATCATCGGCGGCTCCGCGGCGGTCGCCCTCGAGCGGATGCACGAGCTCGAGGCCATCAACGCCTCGGGTCCGATCGAGCCCCTCGTGCTCGACAGGCCCGCCGCCCCTGAGGCCGAGGCAGACCCTGAGGCCGAGCCAGAGGCCGACCCTGAACCAGAGGCCGAGGCCGAGGCCGAGATCCCAGGCGACCTGTCAGAGGCGCCCCGTGTCGACGACGATCACCCCGATGCAGCATCCACATCGCTGGGTTCTCCACCCGACACAGCCCCAGACACCACCCCGGACACGACCGAGAACGGAGGCGAGCGATGAAGGTTCCCGCCATGATCGCCGCCGAACTGCGGCGCCTCACCGCGAGCCGGATGGGCATCATCGCCCTGATCGCGCTCGTGTGCGTGCCGATCCTCTACGGCGGCCTGTACCTCTGGGCGAATCAAGACCCCTACGCCAAGTTCCCCGACGTCCCGGTCGCCCTGGTCGTCGACGACGAGGGCGCAGCCACCCCGACGACGGGAACGGATGCCGCCACCGGCGAGACCGTGAACTACGGCGAGGACGTCGCCGACAACCTCATCGACGGCAACGCCTTCGACTGGCAGCGCATGTCGGCGGACGAGGCCTCGGATGCTCTGCGCGAGGGCACCGTCGACTTCACCGTCACGATCCCCGCCGACTTCTCGGCCGCACTGACGTCCGCCGCCGGCGACGATCCGCATCAGGCGCGCATCGAGCTCGAGACGAATGACGCCAACAACTATCTCGCCTCCTCCATGGGCACGCAGGCGGTCGAGAAGATCCGCAGCTCCGTCGCCGAGATGGTCGGCAGCGAGGCGGCCGAGCGGCTGCTCACGGGGCTCAGCGAGGTGCGCGACAACCTCGTCACTGCGGTCGACGGCGCGACCCAGCTGACCGACGGTGCGAACACCGCGGCCACAGGCAGCGCGACGCTCGCCGACGGCACGGACAAGCTCGCGGCCGGTACCTCTCAGCTCGCCAGCGGTGCGACGACCCTCGCATCCGGTGCCCAGCAGGTCAGTGACGGCAACCGCCAGCTGGCCGACATCGCCGACCGCGCGGGCTCCGCCGTGCAGCAGGCGACGAACGCGCTTCCGCAGGTGCGCGAGGACATCACGACCGTGCTCACCGATCAGGGTCTGACGCAGGCCGAGATCGACGAGGTCCTGGCCACCCTCGACCCGCTCGGCACCCGGCTCGAAGAGGGCAACTCGACGGTGCAGAACGCGGTCGACAAGGTCGATCAGCTCGCCGATGGCGCAGCCTCGGTGGCATCCGGCGCGTCCGAACTCGCCTCGGGCGCGAAGACCGTCGCAACGGGCGCCGCAGCCGCGAACGACGGCGCGGCGCAGCTGCGCGACGGACTCGACACCCTCGCCTCCGGCACCGCCGAGCTGCGCGACGGCCTGGCCGAAGGGGTCGAGCAGATCCCGTCATCCACCCCCGAGCTGCGCACCCAGCAGGCCGACACGATCGCCGACCCCGTCAAGGTCTCGAGCGACAAGGTCGCCTCCGCCGAGGACTACGGCGCAGGCCTCGCCCCGTTCTTCGCCGCCCTGTCGGCCTGGATCGGCATCTACGCGCTGTTCCTCATCGTCAAGCCGATCTCGCGCCGAGCGGTGACCGCACTGCACTCCCCGATCCGCGTCACCCTGGCAGGCTGGCTGACCCCGGCGATGCTCGGTGCCGTGCAGATGCTCGGGCTCATGGGCATCCTCGCGATCACCCTCGGCTTCACCTTCGACAACCCGATAGGCACGCTCGGCGTGATGATCTTCGCGTCGGCGACGTTCGCGGCCATCATCCTGGCGCTGAACGTCTGGCTCGGCTCGGTGGGGCAGTTCCTCGGACTCGTGCTGATGGTGCTGCAGCTGGTGACGGCGGGCGGCACCTTCCCCTGGCAGACTCTTCCTGCACCCCTCGCAGCGCTCCATCACGTGCTGCCGCTCGGCTACGTCGTCGATGCGATGCGGCAGCTGATGTACGGGGGAAACCTGGGGAGAGCCGGGTGGGATCTCGTGGTGCTCGGCATCTGGCTCGTCGGTGCGCTGCTGCTCGCGGCGATCGGGGTGACGCGGATGACGCATCGACGCACGCTGCGCGACCTGCAGCCGAGCCTGATCGGCTGAGCACGACCGCACGAGAACACGCCCCTGGCGGGCGGGTTGTGGGTAGTATTCCGAGAGTGCGTCCTCTGGGACGCACTCTGGGACTCTCTGGGACTGAGTTCCACCATCTCGCCCGAAAGTGTTCTCGAAGATGACAACCGATTCGCCTGATTTCGCCGAGCCTTCGCGCGCCTCACTGGGTGCCCGCATCGGCCGCATCGCCTTCCTCGTCGTGGCCGCGATAGTGGTGCTCGCCGTGGCCGCCGCGTTCTTCGTCACCTGGACGATCCAGCGGTCGTTCCCGCAGACAGACGGCACCCTGCCGCTCGACGGGCTGCAGGCCCAGGTCACGGTGCAGCGCGATGACCGCGGCATCCCGACCATCACCGCCGACTCGACGCACGACCTCTTCTACGCCGAGGGCTTCGTGCACGCGCAGGACCGCTTCTTCGAGATGGACTTCCGGCGGCATGTGACCTCGGGCCGCGTGGCCGAGATATTCGGCGAATCGCAGGCCGGAACGGATGCGTTCCTTCGCACGCTCGGCTGGCGCGAGGTCGCCGAGGCCGAGGTCGAGGCGATGGACGACGTCACCCTCGGCTACTACGAGGCGTATGCCGACGGGGTGAACGCCTACCTCTCCTCGCGCTCCGGATCGGAGCTTTCACTCGAGTATGCCGTTCTGGGCATACAGAACCCCGACTACGCTCCCGAGCCCTGGGAACCGGCCGATTCGGTCGCCTGGCTGAAGGCCATGGCATGGGACCTCCGCGGCAATGTCGAGGACGAGACCGAGCGTGCGCTGCTCGCCGCCCAGCTCGCCCAGGGCGCTGAGCCCACTCAGACCGATGCGACCCTCGAGAAGCTCTACCCCGTGTATCCGTTCGACGAGCATCCGGTGATCGTCCCGAAGATCTCGACCGTTCCCGCTCTCGAGACGGATGCCGAGCCCGCCGCCTTCACCAGCGACGCGAACGACGGCGAGATGCAGCAGGCCGCGACGACCATCGAATGGCAGGAGGCATCCGACGTCATCGAAGCCGCGAGCGTGCTGGTGGGCGATGTCGGCGAGGGGATCGGCTCGAACTCCTGGGTGGTGTCAGGAGACCTGACCGAGAGCGGCATGCCGTTGCTCGCCAACGACCCTCACCTCGGCGCATCCCTGCCGTCGGTCTGGTACCAGGTGCAGCTCAAGTGCAGCGAGGTCACCGACGACTGCCCGTTCGATGTGGGCGGCTTCTCGTTCTCGGGACTCCCCGGCATCGTCATCGGCCACAACCAGCACGTGGCGTGGGGCTTCACGAATCTGACCACCGACGTCACCGACCTCTACGTCGAGCGGATCGAGGGCGACCAGTACTGGCGCGACGGAGCCCTCGTGCCGCTCGAGCAGCGCACCGAGACGATCAAGGTCGCCGGCGGCGACGACATCGAGCTCACCATCCGCTCGACCGTGCACGGCCCCATCATCTCGGGTCTCACCGACGACTTCACCGCGATCGCCGACGACCCCGAGCCGGGTCTCGCCGCGGGCGGTGCGAGCGGCGCTGCTCCCGGCGCCGCTGCGTCCGATGACGGCTCGGAGTATGCGGTCAGTCTGCGGTGGACGGCCCTCGACCCCGGCACGGCCGCGACGGCGATCTTCGCCCTGTCGACCGCGCAGGACTTCGACGAGTTCCGATACGCGGCCTCGCTGTTCGACGTGCCCGCGCAGAACCTCATCTACGCCGACACCGACGGCAACATCGGGTACCAGACGCCGGGGCGACTCCCGATCCGGGGTGCGGGCGACGGATGGATGCCGCAGCCGGGCTGGGACAGCAGCTACGACTGGACCGGATTCATCCCCTTCGCCGACCTGCCCGTGTCGTACAACCCCACGTCGGGGTACATCGTCACCGCCAACAACGCGATCGTCACCGACGACTACCCCTACTTCCTCTCGCGCGACTGGGACTACGGCTACCGCGCCGCGCGCATCGCGCACCTGATCGAGCGGCGGGCGGCGGCCGCACCACTGACCGCGCAGGACATGCGCGACATCCAGATGGACAGCGAGATGTGGATCGGCAAGCGCCTCGCCGCCGCGATGGGCGATGTCGAGGTCTCGGGTGTCGGGACGAAGGAGGCCGTCGAGCTGCTGCGCGCGTGGGATGCCCAGAACGAAGCGGCATCGGCCGCCGCCGCATACGCGAACGTGCTGTGGTCGAACCTCGTGCAGAACCTCTTCGCCGAGCGCGACGAACCGCTGCCGATCGACGGTCAGGGCCGACTGTTCACCGTGGTCGGCGACCTGCTCGACGACCCGAGCGACCCTCTGTGGACCAACTCGTCCATCGACGTCGGCTCGATGGACGAGATGCTCGCCCTCTCGGCCGAAGAGGCGTACGACGAGCTGGCCGCCTTGCAGGGCGAGGCCGTCGCCGGATGGAACTGGGGCGACCTGCACGCCATCACCCTCACGAGCGACACCCTCGGCGCCTCGGGCATCGCGCCCATTGAGGCGCTCTTCAACCGCGGGCCCTACGCGGTCGGCGGCGGAGCCTCGGTGGTCAACGCCACCGGCTGGGAGCTCGGCACCTCGTACGCCACCACCACCGTGCCCTCGATGCGCATGGTGGTCGACCTGTCGGACTTCGATGCGTCGACCTGGATCCACCTGACCGGTGCCTCAGGCCACGCGTTCGACGAGCACTACACCGACCAGACCGCCGACTGGGCAGCGGGCACGCAGAAGCCCTGGGCGTTCTCGAAGAAGGCGGTGGATGCGGCCGCGCAGCACACGCTCGTGCTGACCCCGGCGGGTTAGCGCGTCAGGCGGATGGCTCGCACTAGGCGGCGGATGACGGTGCCGGAGCGGATGCCGCGGCGCGGCGCGCGATCAGCCAGATGCCGACGGCCGCTGCGAGGAAGATCCCGGCGAGCATCGCCCACCCCACGAAGCCGTGCGTGATCGCGGTGGCGTTCACGACAATGGGAGAGGCGAGAGCGCCGACCGAGAAGCCCATGCCGAACACACCCTGATAGGCGCCCGCGCGCACCGGATCGGCCAACTCGAAGCTGAGTCCCCATGCTCCGGCCTGAGACAGGATCTCGGCGAAGGTGTGCGCGATCATGCCGACGATGAGGATCACGATCGCCGCCCAGGCCGGAAGACCGGCGGCGAGCGCGTAGACCAGGCACGCGGCCACCATGAGCCACCCGGCGAGCATCGTCACCCGTCCGGCGACACGGACATCGTGTGTGCCGCGCGAGGCCCGCACCTGGAA